>NZ_CALXHK010000035.1:0-25135 GCF_944388085.1 Candidatus Allofournierella excrementigallinarum
GCCGGCGTTCACGTTGTCGGCGTGCTTGGCGCTCTTGTCCTTGAACTGGGTCATGCGGGACAGCTCGCCGAACTGGGCGTTGCAGCTCAGCACCCAGCTCAGCTGGGTGTGGGCGGGCACGTGGCTCTGCACGAAGACCAGGCTCACCTTGGGGTCGATGCCGGCGGCCAGCAGCATGGCGGCGGCCTCCCGGGTGCGGCGGCGCAGGGCCGCGGGCTCCTGACGCACGGTCAGCGAGTGCAGGTCGGCCACCATGTAAAGGCAATCGAAATCCTCTTGCAGGCTGCCCCAGTTGCGCACCGCGCCGATGTAGTTGCCCAGGGTGAAGGTGCCCGTGGGCTGGATGCCGGAAAGAATGCGTTTTTTGCGTTCCATTTGATCGCTCATTGATAAAACCTCGATTCTGCTGCCGGGCCGCGCCCGGGAGATTTCTATTCATTATATACCTGGCAAAGCGGCGGCGCAAGGGCGTTATTCAGCCAGCCGCAGGGGGCTGGAGGAAGGGGCCAGCGCCCGCTGGAGATAGCCGGTGTCGATGAGGCCCGACAAAATCTCGCTCTCCTCGGCCAGATGCAGCGCAAGGCGGGCGTAGACCCGGTCGCTGCCGTGGTAGCCGTCCACATATTCCTCGTCCAGGGTGTCGGGCATGTAGGAGAAGTCATACACCTCGTAGCCGTAGGGCTCGCACAGCTCGGTGAGGATGGGCATGATCCAGTCGAAGTAGCCGTAGTTGCCGCTCGCCGCCATCCGCTCATAGACGCTGGGGGCGTAGGGCGGCACGATGAGCACCACCTCGATGCCGCGCTCATTGCACCAGGCCAGCAGCGACTCGATGGTGTAGGTGCTGGGCTCGTGGACGTACTCGCCGTACTCAAAGCGGTCGATGCCCTTCAGGATGCGGTCAAAGGTGTCGTGGAAGCCCACATCGGCGCCGGTCTCGGGGTGGTCCAGCAGGGAGCCGTAGCAGTAGCTGCCGTCGGGGTTGAAGCCGCTGCCCCGGCCCACGGCGGCCATGCCGTAGACGTCAGGGTGGCTGCCGTAGGCCTGCCGCAGGGTGAACTTGCCCTGCACCCAGCCCCGGATGGCCTCGGGCAGCGCCGATTTCAGCGAGAATTCATAGTGGCTGTAATCGAAGGTCTCGGGCATGCTGCCGGTGCCCACCCAGGCGCCGTTGAAGAAGTACTGGTCCAGCACCATGATGAGGGTGGAGGGCAGCTTGTCCTCGTCCAGCTGCTCCAGGAAGAACTGGAACTCGTTCACATAGCCCGCGCCGCCGCCGGCGTTGTAAAAGCTGTCGGTGGTGAAGAACTCGCTGTGGAACTGCATGCTGCGGCTGGTGCCCAGCACCAGCAGGTCCGCCCCCAGGCCGTTTGCCACCAGGTGCTTGTAGTAGCGGGTGTTGTCCCGGTAGGCAAGGCCCAGAAAAGCCGGTTCGCCCGCCGCCACCCGGCCGGCGATCTCCTCCTCGGTGCGCCACTCGCCGCTGGCGTAGATGGCGCCGGCGAAGAGGCCCACAAACAGAACGACGGGCGCGAGGAACAGCGCCACGATGCAGAGAAAACGTTTCAAATCCCGCGCCTCCTTTTAAAACTGGAAATAGATGTTCTGCAAGGTGCCCGCCGCGCCCCAGAACAGGGTGGCGAAGATGCAGGCGTAGCAGAAGATCGCCTGCACCCAGCCCTTGCGGGCGGCGGCCCAGCGGCCGAAGCCCTCTTTGCGGGCGGCAAAGTCCACCCCGAAGGCCGCCAGGGCGAACAGGCCCAGCCGCGCCAGCACGGCGGCGGTGTAGCCCAGCTGGGTGAAGCTCTCTTTCAGGTACTGGGCGCTGAGGGGCATGGGCTGGATAAGATAGCTCATCAGCAGCCGCACCTGGCCCACATCGCCGCTGAAGAAGAAGATCCAGGCAAAGCAGACCAGCACCAGGGTCACGGCCCAGCTCACCACGCTGCGCACCGGGCTGTCCGGCTTCTGGCGCAGAAGGCCCCAGGCCTTTTCCCGCACGCCGCGGGTGGCCCGCCCGGCCAGCAGATACACGCCGTGCAGCCCGCCCCAGACCACAAAGCCCAGCGCCGCGCCGTGCCACGCGCCGGACACAAGGAAGGTGACCATGGTGGCAAGGATGAGCACCGGCACGCCGTTGCGGCTGCCGCCCAGGGGGATGTAGATGTAGTCCCGCAGAAAGCTGGAAAGGCTGATGTGCCAGCGCCGCCAGAACTCGCCCACGTTGCGGGAGAGGTAGGGGCTGAGGAAGTTCTCCCCGCACCGCAGCCCCAGGAGGTTTGCCACCCCGATGGACAGCTGGGAATAGCTGGCGAAGTCAAAATAAATGTAGAGGGAATAGGCCGCCAGCGACCAGACGATGCCCAGGGCGTAGTAGTGGTCCGGCTGGTAGAGGGCGTTGTAGTAGGCGGCGAAATGGTCCGCAAGGCACTTTTTCAGAAAGATGCCCCAGCACAGCCGCACGCAGCCGTTCAGCGCCAGCGCCCGGTCAAAGGCGGGCGGGCTTTTCAGCTGGGGGAGAAGGCTTTCCGCCCGCTGGATGGGCCCGCTGGTGAGCTGGGCGAAAAAGCCGGTGTAGGCAAAGCAGTAGAGGGAGTTTTTTTCGGCGGCGATCGTCCCCTTGTACACCGCCGCCAGATAGGTGATGTTCTTGAACACGAAGAAGCTGATGCCCACCGGCATGAGCAGGTCCGCAAAGGCGGCCAGCGCCTGCCAGCGGCCCGCCAGCGCGGGCAGGTATTTGAAACACGCCAGGGGCAGCACCCCGGCCAGCACGCCCGCCGCCAGGGCGGCCTTGCCGCCGCCGTGGGCCATCCAGAGGCCGCAGAGCCAGCCGGCGGCGGTGATGAGCGCCAGCGCCGTGAGCGCCTGGGCGCCAAAGCTCAACGCGAAGTACACGTTGGCCGCCGCCAGCACCCAGGGGCGAAAGGGGCCGGGCAGCGCCCACCACAGGGCGAACAGCACAACGCCGAAGCCCAAAAAGGAAAGAGAGATAAAATTCATCGGTCAAAACTCCTGTCGTAGAGGGAGGCGGCCCGGCAGGCCGCACGGGAACATACCTATTATAAGGAAAAGACGGCCTGTTTGCAAATCGGCAAATTGACAAAGCGCCCTCGAGCGATTAGAATGAAACAGAGAAAGGCCCGGCATGGCGCACAGCGCCGCCGTTTTCAAAAGGAGTAATGGCATCATGCTGAACAATTCCGTCCGCACCCGCTTTGCCCCCAGCCCCACCGGCTATATGCACGTGGGCAACCTGCGCACCGCCCTCTATGCCTACCTCAAGGCCCGCAGCGCCCCCGACGGGGCGTTCATCCTCCGCATCGAGGACACCGACCAGGGCCGCTATGTGGAAGGCGCGGTGGACATCATCTACGACACCCTGCGCCAGACCGGCCTGACCTGGGACGAAGGCCCCGACGTGGGCGGCCCGGTGGGCCCCTATGTGCAGAGCGAGCGCATGGGCATGTTCAAGCAGTATGCCGAGCAGCTGGTGAAGGAGGGCAAGGCCTATTACTGCTTCTGCACCACCGAGCGCCTGGAGCAGCTGCACGAGCAGCAGAAGGCCGCTGGCGAGGCGGTGGGCCACTATGACCGCCACTGCCGGGACCTGAGCCCCGAAGAGGTGGCGGAAAAACTGGCGGCGGGCACCCCCTACGTCATCCGCCAGAAATGCCCCACCGAGGGCGTGACCGGCTTTGACGACGCGGTCTACGGTCACATCGAGGTGAACAACGCCGAGCTGGAGGACCAGATCCTCATCAAGGCGGACGGCATGCCCACCTACAACTTCGCCAACGTGGTGGACGACCACCTGATGGGCATCACCCACGTCATCCGCGGCTCGGAGTATCTGTCCAGCACCCCCAAGTACAACCTGCTCTACGAGGCCTTCGGCTGGCCCGTGCCGGTGTACATCCACTGCCCGCCGGTGATGAAGGACGCCCACGCGAAGCTTTCCAAGCGCAACGGCGACGCTTCTTATCAGGACCTGGTGGCCAAGGGCTACCTCAGCGAGGCCATCCTGAACTACATCCTGCTGCTGGGCTGGAGCCCCAAGGGCGAGCAGGAGATCTTCACCCTGGAAGAGATGTGCAACATTTTCGACGAGAGCGGCATCAGCAAGAGCCCGGCCATCTTTGACCCCCTCAAGCTGCGGGCCATCAACGCCGAGTACATCCGCCGCCTGACCCCCGAAGAGTTCCGCAAGATGGCCGACCCCTGGATCGACCAGGCGGTGCACCGCCCCATCGACCGGGACCTGCTGTGCCAAAACCTCCAGCCCCGCTGCGAGGTGCTGGGCGAAATTCCCGAGCAGCTGGACTTCTTCGACGCGCCGCTGCCCTTTGGCCCCGAGCTCTACGCCAACAAGAAGCAGAAGACCACCCCGGAGACCGCCAAGGCCGCCCTTGCGGCGCTGAAGCCGGTGCTGGAAGGGCTGGACGGGTGGAACAAGGACGCCATCTTCGAGGCCTGCAAAGCCCTGGCCGAGCAGATGGAAGCCAAGAACGGCTGGCTGCTTTATCCTTTGGGCATCGCCCTCTCCGGCAAGCAGCGCACCCCCGGCGGCGGCACCGACCTGGCCGCCATGCTGGGCAAGGAGGAGACCCTCGCCCGCCTGGACGCCGCCCTGGCCGCCCTGTAACAGCAAAAAGAGCCGCCCCGCGGGGCGGCCCTTTTTTGCTCATTTCAGTTTTGCGAACTGGTCGATGGCTTCTTCCAGCCGGGCCAGGGTGTCCTCGTCGCAGTCGGGCAGAACGCAGTGGGTCAAATGCTCGGTGAGGATGAGCTTTGCCACCTGGGTCACGGCGCTGCTCACGCTGGAAAGCTGGATGAGCAGCTCGTCGCAGGGGCGGCCTTCGTTCACCATCTCCCGGATGCCGTTCACCTGGCCGCTGATGCGGGCCAGACGGCGGTTCACGTCGGCGGAATGTTTGCAGTCCATGGCGGTTTGCCTCCTTTGGCTTACTGGGCGATGGCGGCGTTTGTCAGGTCCAGCACCGGGCCGAAGGGCCGGAACACCAGCCCCTGGACCCCCGGCTGCACCAGCAGGGCCTTGGTCTGGAACCACAGGGGCGTGACGCAGGCGCTCTCCAGAAGAGCACGCTCCAGCGCGGCCACGTCATCGGCGGTGTGGGTGCCGTCGGCGAACAGCGTGTCCAGCCGGCGCTGCCAGCCGCTGTCGCTCCAGCCGGCAAGGCCGGCGGCCTCGCGCAGCAGTTCGGCCGCGGAATCGCTGGAAAGGGAGAGGGGCAGCAGGGCGATCTGGTAATCCCCCGAGGCCACCCGGGCGTTCACTTCCTCCAGCGAGGCCTGTTCCACTGGGAAGTAGGCGGAGAAGGCGCCCAGGTCCTTCTGCCACTGCTGGTTGACGGCCTGGGCCAGCTGCAGGTAGCCGCTGCCCTCCGGCGCCAGCAGGGTGATGTTCTCAAAGCGGGAGAGGCTCAGGGCGGCAAGCCCCTCGCGGCACAGGCCCACGGCGCTGCCGAAGGCAGGCTGCATGCTGCCCGCCGCCTCCCGGTAGTTCTCACCCTGCACGGTCACGGCGGGGGGAATGAGCCCGCCGGCGGCGGCAAAGCCCTCCGGCAGCTCCACCGCCGCGCCCCGGGCGCTGGTCGCCAGCGCCTCGCGGATGAGGGGCTGGGTCAGGGTCTGGTCGCCGCAGTTGAACAGCAGCACCCAGGTGGTGGCGGTGTAGGGGATGGAGTCCAGCCCGTCGGCACTCAAGGTCTCGCTCAGGGCCGCGGTGGCGCCGCCCTCCTTCACCAGCGCCTCGCCCCACAGGGTCTCGCCGGCAGTGGAGGAGCTGCCGCTGGAATCGGCGGTCTCGCCGGTGGCGTTGATGACCAGCCGCAGGGCGGTCACCGCGTCGCCGTTTGCGGGGCGGCGCAAAAACAGGCCGTTGTCGTTCCAGTTGTAAACGTAAAAGCTGCCGTTGCCCATGGTGGCGGCGCGGGTCAGCCCGTAGGAGCCCTCGGTGCTCTCAAAAAATTCCTCGTTGCAGGGCATCGCCCCCGGCAGCGCCAGTTTGTAGAGCAGCTGGGGGTCCGGCTGGTCCAGCTGGATGACCACCGTGCGCTCGTCCGGCGCGCTCACGCCCAGGGCTGTCTCGTCCATGGTGCCCGCCAGCACTTCGGCGCTGTTCTTGATGGCGGCGTAGGTGCTGGTGTAGGGGCTGCGCGTCTCGGCGCGGAACACCCGCCGCAGGCCGAACACAAAGTCCGCCGCCGTCAGCGCATACTCCGATTCGCCGCCCCGGTTCTGGGTGTAGCCCAGCCCCTCTTTCAGGGTGAAGGTATAGGTGAGGCCGTCCTCACTCACGGTCCAGCTCTCGGCGCAGTCGGGCGCCGGCTCGCCCGTCTCGTCCAGGCGGAACAGCCCGCTGTAAAGGTTGGTCACTGCGATCAGCTCGGGGCTCTCCCACGCAAGCTGAGGGTCAAGGTTGCCCGGCACCCGCTCCATGGCCCAGGTGAATTCGATCTGGCTGCCGCAGCCGGTGAGGCAGAGCGCGGCAAGGCCGGCCAGCAAAAGCAGTTTGAGCTTTTTCGTGGGGCGCGCCCCCTTTCTTCTTCCTATTGTAAGACGATCGGAACATGGATATGTTTTCACCGCCCGAGAAGATGCATTTTAATCCTATCAAAAAATTGCGGAAAATTCAAACCGGGCCGCGAATTTTCACTCTTTTTTCGCCAGCGGGCCGAAAACCGCTGAGAAAGGGCCTTCGCGGCCTCTTTTTTTGCCCCGCCGCGGGCCGCTTTGGTTGCGCCTGCGGCCAAAAGTGACTATAATAAATAAAATAACCGTTCCCGGGCGCTTATGCCGCCCGGCGGCACTTTTGGGAAGGAAAGGCTGTGTTGCGAAGATGCAGAAAGACAGCGAGGCCCTGGCCGCGTCTTTGCGGGGCAAAAAGGTTGCGTTCATCGGCGCGGGGGTCAGCCACAAGGCCCTCATCGGGCAGTTCTGCGCCATGGGCGCCGAGGTGACCCTCTGCGACAAAAAGCGGCTGGAGGACTTCGGCGGCTACGCCGAAACGCTCCAACAGCTGGGCGTGCGCCTGTCTCTGGGCGAACATTATCTGGACGGCCTCGCGGGCCAGCAGGTCATCCTGCGCACCCCGGGCTTTGAATACTACACCCCGGCCTTGCAGGAGGCAAAGGCGGCGGGCAGCGTCGTGACCAGCGAGATGGAGCTGTTCTTCGACTACTGCCCCTGCCGCATCACCGCCGTCACCGGCTCGGACGGCAAGACCACCACCACCAGCCTCATTGCGGCCATGCTCACCGCCGCGGGCAAGCGGGTGCATCTGGGCGGCAACATCGGGCGGGCGCTGCTGCCCGTCCTGGCCGAGATCGAACCCGGCGACGAAGCGGTGGTGGAGCTTTCCAGCTTCCAGCTCATCAGCATGCGCAAGAGCCCCCGGGTGGCAGTGGTCACCAACGTGACCCCGAACCACCTGGACCACCACAAGGACATGCAGGAGTATGTGGACGCAAAGCGCAATATCCTGCTGTGGCAGACCCCGGCGGACAAGGCGGTGCTGGGCTATGAGAACGACATCACCCGCGCCATGGCCGCCGACTGCAAGGGCAGCCAGTGCTGGTTCACCCGCCTGCGCGAAGTTGACAACGGCGCGTTCCTGCGCGCGGACGGCATGCTCTGCATGGCCGAGAACGGCACGGTCACCCCGGTGGTCTCGAAGGACGAGGTGAAGCTGCGGGGCCTGCACAACATCGAGAACCTGCTGGCGGCCATCGCCGCGGTGTGGGGCCGGGCGCCGGTGAGCGCCATGGCCGAGACTGCCCGCACCTTCACGGGTGTGGAGCACCGCATCGAGCCGGTGCGCCTGCTGGACGGGGTGCAGTGGTACAACGACTCCATCGCCTCCAGCCCCACCCGCACCATCGCCGGCCTGCGCAGCTTCGATCAGAAGATCATCATCATCGCCGGCGGCTACGACAAGAACATCCCCTACGAGCCCCTGGCCCCGGAAATTCTGGAGCATGTGAAGGTGCTGGTGCTGATGGGCGCTACCGGCCCCAAGATCGAAAAGGCCGTGCGCCAGTGCCCCGGCTTTGCCGGGAGCGGCCTTGTCATCCTTCACGCCAGGGATATGAAGGAAGCGGTGGACGCCGCCCGCGCCGCCGCAAAGCCCGGCGACATCGTGAGCCTCTCGCCCGCCTCCGCCAGCTTTGACCTCTATCCCAACTTCGAGGCGCGGGGCCGCCACTTCAAGGAACTGGTGAACGCCCTGTGATCCGCCTGGTGGAGTCGGCCGCCGACGCCGCCCGCTTTGCGGCGGCGCTGGCGGACCCTTGCGACCCGGTGGCGGTGGAAACGGCGGCCCGGTTTGCCGCCTTTTCCGGGCTGCCCGGCAGCGGCTGGAGGTTCTACACCGGCGGGGAAGGGGAGCCCTCCTTCGCCCTGGCGGTGCGGGGGGCCTCCGCCCTGCTTTGCGGCAGCGCCGATGGCGAGGAAGCGGCCCTGCTGCTGAAGGTCCTGGGGGCCCGGCGGCTCAAGACAGCCTGCCCCGGCCCGCTGCCCGGCTGGCGGCAGGACGCGGCCTTTCGCGTCTTTCACGCCCCGGCGGGCGGCCCAAAGGCACGGCCCCTGCCGGAGGGCTTTTGGCTGAACGAATCGCCCTCCCTGCTGGGGGTGACGGAGTTTTTGTGGGGCGGCGGGAGCCTGGCCGCCCATCGCGACCGCCGGAGCGCCGACACCTTTTATTCTGAGATCTGCACCATGCGCAACCGGGGCCTGGCCCAGATCTGGACGCTGGAAGAAAACGGCGTGACGGCGGCCACCGCCGGCGCCTACGCCGTCACCGAAAACGCCGCCCTGCTCAGCGCGGTGGAAACAGCGCCCGCCTTCCGGGGCAAAGGCTGCGCCGGCGCGCTGGTGTGCGCCCTGGCCCGGCGGTTTTGCGGGCAGGGCAGGGCCGTCTGCCTGGTGGCCCGCCCCGGCGCGGAGGGCTTTTACGAAAAACTGGGCTTTGAACAGCGGGGGCTGGCCTACGGCCACGCCGCCCCCGAAAACGACTGAAAAGGACTGTACATACGAAAATGCTGGAAGAATTTTTCGACTTTTCCCCCCGCCTTCTGGAGCTGGACAGGCAGGCCATGGAGCTTTGCCGCCCCTATTTTGAGAAGATGGACGCCATCCGCGACTACAACCAGGTGAAGATGCTCAAGGCCTTCACCGACCAGAAGGTGGCCGCCACCCATCTGGTGGGCACCACCGGCTACGGCTACGACGACGCCGGGCGGGACAAGCTGGACGCCCTGTTCGCCCAGGTGGTGGGGGCCGAGGACGCGCTGTGCCGCCCCCACTTCCTCTCCGGCACCCACGCCCTGACGGTGGCCCTCTTCGGCGTACTGCGGGCAGGAGATACCCTGCTGGCCGCCACCGGCCGCCCCTACGACACGCTGGAAGGGGTCATCGGCATCGGCGGCGCGGGCAGGGGCTGCGGCACCCTGGCGGAGTTCGGCGTGAAATACGACGAGGTGCCCCTTTTGGAGGGCGGTGTGCCCGACTATGAGGCCATCGCGAAGAAGGCCGCGAACGCGAAGGTGTGCCATGTGCAGCGCAGCCGGGGCTATTCCAGCCGCGCCGCCTTTGACCTGGAGACCATCGGCAAGGTGGTGCAGGCCGCCAAGAGCGCCAACTCCGACGTCATCGTTCTGGTGGACAACTGCTACGGCACCTTCACCCAGACTGCCGAGCCGGTGAGCGTGGGGGCGGACCTGATCGTGGGCAGCCTCATCAAAAACGCCGGCGGCGGCATCGCCCCCACCGGCGGCTACATCGCCGGCCGGGCGGACCTGGTGGAACTGTGCGGCCACCGGCTCACCGCCCCCGGCACCGGCCGGGAGCTGGGCTGCACGCTGGATTCCCTGCGCAGTTTGTACCTTGGCCTTTACTATGCCCCCGGCGTCACCGCCGAGGCGGTGAAGACCAGCATCTACTCCAGCTGCCTGCTGGAGCTGCTGGGCAAAAACCCTATCCCCCGCTACACCGAGCCGAGAAACGACATCATCACCAGCTTCGAGGCGGGCACCGGCGAAGCGCTGGTGGGCTTCTGCCAGGGGGTGCAGGCGGGCAGCCCGGTGGACAGCTACGTTGCCCCCGAGCCTTATGCCATGGCGGGCTACACCGACCAGGTCATCATGGCCGCCGGGGCCTTCACCCTGGGCAGCAGCATCGAGCTCTCCTGCGACGGGCCGATGCGCGCGCCCTACACCGTTTATCTCCAGGGCGGGCTGAACCTTGCGGCCAGCCGCGCGGGGGTGCTGCTGGCGGTGCAGCGGGCCTTTGGCAAGGAACTGTAAGCAACGGAACATGACCGGCGGCGCATGAGCCGCCGAAAGGAAAGAAGGGAAAACCGATGGATTGGAATTTTGAACTGACCGAACAGGCGGCGCTGGCGCTCTACGCCAAGAAGTACCGCCAGGAGAAGGCTTCCGGCCGGCTGCTGCGGGCGCTGGGGGTCATCACCGGCGCGCTGGGCGTGTGGACCGCCGTGCAGGCGGCGCAGAAGATGATGCGCCCCGGCTATTTCTACGACGAATTTGACCCGGTGGGCGGCGCGCTGTACGTGGTGCTGGCCGCGGTGCTGCTGGCGCTCACTTTCTGGGCGTTCCTGCGAAGCCGGCCCCGGGCCATTGCCGCCGGCGTGCTGCGCCGGCAGAAAAAGCTGGGGGCTTCACCCCTGGGCCAGTGGCGGGTGCACCTGGATGAGGAAAAGCTGCTCACCGTGCGCGCCGGGCTTCAGGAGGCCAGCGATCCGTCGGTGGTGCAGAAGGTGGAGCAGTATCCCGAGGGCCTGCTGGTCTACCTCTACGGTGGGGCGAAGATGCTGGCGCTGCCCGCGCCCGCCTTTGAAGGGCCGGAAGGGATGAAGGCCGCCGCCGCCCAGTTCGAGCGGTGCGCCGCGCTGGCCAAGGCCCGCCTGTATGAGGAATCGGCCCGGCAGACGGCAGGGGAGCAGGAGGGGCGCATCCTGCCGCCCTGCCCGCCGCTGCCCGAGGGGGAGACGCAGATGTACGCCGCGCCCCAGATGCTGCGCCCGGAAGAGGTGCTGCCCGCCTACTGCGCCGCCAACCGGCTGCTGAACCCCATCGGCAAGGGACGGCTGGCGCTGCTGTGGGTGCTGCTGGTCGCTTCCGTTCTGGAGGCGGCTGCCGCGGTGGCCACCGGCGACGCGGCGCTGGCGGTGGCCATGGCCGCCATGGCGGCGGTGCTGGCCCTGGCGCTGGCGGCCCGGTCTCCGGCGGCGCAGCGCGGCGCGATCAAGCGCCAGGTGGAGGGCGAGCAGGCCCAGCGCCTTTCCACCCCCGGCTGGGTGGTGCTGGGCCGCAGCGGCTTCACCTCCACCAGCGGCGCGCTGTGCAGCTACCGGCCCTACGCCAGCCTGAACAAGGTGGCCCAGGACGAAAACTACATCTTCCTGCGCTTTGAGGGCAACATGATCACCGCCATCCCCAAGCGGGGCTTCGAGAACCCGGAACAGGCCCGGCAGGCCTTTGAGTTTTTGCGCCAGAAGCAGGCGGGACAAAAAAGCGGACGATCGGGGCAGTGAAAATCAGCCTTCGCCCTTGCGTTCCCGGATGATCCGAATATAATAGGCCTTTGTGACTGCGGCGGCCCCGCCGCCTTTTCAGGCAGCGGGGCCGCGCCCCTTTTTATAACACACCAAAGCTAAGGAGGAAAGCTCATTCAGCGGCCGCGCCGCCGGGGTTTTTGGCAAAGAAGGCCACGCCCGCCGCGCCGGGGCCCGCGTGGGTGCCGATGACGGTGCCGATGTGGCGGCACAGGGGCGCTTCCAGCCCCAGGTTCTGGGTCAGATAGCGGTGGATGGGCTCCGCCGCCTTGCGGTGGGCGGTGTAGCCGATCATATAAGGCATGGCCTCGTCCAGGCCCCCTTCGGCGTCCATCAGCTTGAACAGCGCAACATAGGCGCCGGGCATGCCCCGGGCTTTGCCCGCAAGGCCCACCTTGCCGTCCCGCACGGCCACCACCGGCTTCACGCCCAGAAGGCTGCCCGCCAGCGCCTGGGCGCCGGTGAGGCGGCCGCCCTTGCGGAAGTACTTCAGATCGTCCACCACGGCCACAAGGCGCACATCCATCCGGCGGCGCTCCAGCTCGGCCACGATCTCGGCGGCGGTGGCGCCCTCGCCGCGCATCTGCACCGCCAGACGCACCAGCAGCTGCTCGCCCAGGGTGGCGTTCATGCTGTCCACCAGATGGATCTTGTCGTATCCGCAGCTGCCGGCGGCGATGCGGGCGGACTGGTAGGTGCCGCTGAGCTGGCCGCTGATGAGGATGGCCACCACCTCGTCGCCGGCGGCCTTGGCCTCTTCAAAGCGGTCCATGAACTCCTGGGGGCTGGGCTGGCTGGTGGTGGGCAGCTTGTCGCACTTCACCAGCCGGGCATAGAACTCGTCCGGGGTGATGTCCAGCCCGTCCCGGAACACCTCGCCTCCCTCAAAACGCACCTGCAGGGGCACCACGTCCACCCCAAGGCGGGCCGCCTCGGCGGGCAGAAGGTCGCAGGTGGAATCGGTCAGAATACGGATCATGTCACATCGTCTCCTTACTGTTGGGGCGGCGCCTGCCGCCGTCTCACTGGATGGCGGTGAAAAAACCGTGGAGCGCCGCAAGGGTGTCTGCCAGCTGGTCCATCTGCGCGGGGGTGAGCCGCCGGCTCACCCGGTCCACCAGATTTTCGTGGAACGCCGCGTGCCGCTCCAGCGCGCCGCGGGCCGCGCCGGTGAGGGTCACCGTGACCTTGCGCCGGTCCTCTTCGGCCCGCGATCGCACAAGATACCCCTTCTGCTCCAGCGTTTTCACCGCCACCGTCAGGGTGCTGGCGGTCACCCGCAGCCGGGCTGCCAGCTCCCGCATGGTCTCGCCGCCGGCGGCGCTGTCCACCGCCTCCAGCACGTGCATCTCGCTGACCGAGAGATTTTTGTAGGGCCCTTTGGCCAGGTCGTCCTCTTCCAGGCGCAGCACGTCGTTGAACACGTCCACCAGAAAGCTGTTGATCTTCTGCTCTGCTTCGGTCACCGAATGCACCTTCTTTCCCGTCCGAACAAAAACTTTGAAGTTCAAACGAATTGATGGTACCACGCCCGCCTCCCTTTGTCAAGATGGTTTGAAGTTCAAATTATTTTTTTCTGGCCGTTGCGCGCCGCCCGGGCAGGGGGGTATAATGAAAAAAGGAAAAAAGGCGAGGGGGGCGCAGGGGATGAAGGAACAGACCACACGGGCGGGAAACTGGCTGGCCCAAAACCGGACGCCGTGCATCCTGCTGGCGGCGGGATGCGCGGCCGGGGGGCTTTTTCTGCTGCTGCGGCAGGACCGGGCGGCCATGGACGCGGCGGCGTCCCTTGCAATGGCCGTGCGGCAGGCCGTCAGCGCCCTGGCAGACCCGCTGCCCTTCTCGCTGGCGGAGGCGCTCTGCACGGCGCTGGGGGTGTGGCTGCTGGGCATGGCCGCGGCAACAGTGCGCGCGCAGCTGCGCCGCCGCCGGGTGCTGGCCCGGCGGCTGGTGGGGCTGGCGGCGGTGGCGGTGTGGATCTGGGCCGGGGTGAGCTGGCTGTGGGGGGTGCACTATTACGCCGCTTCTTTCAGCGAAAAGAGCGGCCTTGCGGCAGAGCCGGTGACCGCCGAGGCGCTGGAAGCCACCACCCTGTGGTTCGCAGAGGGGGCCAACCGCACCGGCCGGCTGGTAGAGCGGGGCGGCTCCGGCCGCCTTGCGGCGGACAGCGCGGCCATCATGGGGGCGGGCGCCGGCAGCCTGGCCCCCCTCACGGAGGAATACCCTTTCCTGGACGGCCCGGCCCGGAAGCCAAAGCCCGCGGCCTATTCCTGGTTCATGAGCGCGGCGGGCTTCACCGGCTATATCTTCCCCTTCACCGGCGAGAGCACCCTCAACATGCACTGCCCCAACGTCTTTCTGCCGGTGACCATCGCCCATGAGCAGGCCCATCAGCGGGGCGTGGCCCCCGAGCAGGAGGCGAATTTTGTGGGCATCGCCGCCTGCCTTGCCAGCGCCGACGGGCTCTGGCAGTATTCCGGCTGGCTGTTCGGGTTCCTGCACCTTTCCAATGCCCTCTACACCGCCGACCCTGCGGCCTGGCTGGAGGCCTGGCAGCGGCTGGAGGAGGGGCCCGCGGCGGACCTTTTGTGGAACGACGAGTACTGGCTGGCCTTCGAGAGCCCCGCCTCGGACCTGGCGGAAAACACGTACACGGCTTTTTTGGAAAGCTACGGCCAGGACCTGGGCATGGCCAGCTACGGCGCCTGCGTGGACCTGCTGGTGGCCCGTTACTGCCCGCTGTGGCAGGAGGCATGAGATGGAGGGCTTTCAACAAATTTTGTGAAAAATGTGGAATTTTATGTACCTTTGTCGGCAGATATGCTATAATTAGACCGCATATGCGAAGATCTGCCTTTTCCCGCCCTGGCGGCGGCGAAAAAACATACGCGGAGGAACCATTCAAAGCATGAGCAGAAAAGATATTTCACGCTATTTCACCCGCAGCTTCTGGAGCCGCATGCCCCTTTACAAGGCGGTGCTGGCCCTCAGCTGCGCCATGATCCTGGTGGTGGGCACCGGCGCGGGCATCGCCCTCACGGCGGTGAACGCCGCGGCGAACAGCTCGTCCGTGAGCAGTTCGGCCCCCAGCGCCGCCGCAACGCCGGACCCCACCGCGTCGCCCACGCCGGAACCCACGGCCACCCCGGAGCCCATCCAGCTGGGGCTGGAGGTCACCGCGGTGCAGCAGACCCTGGGCGTGACCGTCACCGACGCCGCGAGCGGCATGCCCGTGCTGGGCGTCGAGTTTGAGGTGGTGGTGGATTACAAGGCGGATAAGTCCGCCTCCAGCAAGAGCGCTTCCAAAAAGGGCGCTTCCAGCTCGAAGGCCCAGGAACCCACCGAAACCTACAACATCGACCCCAAGACCGGCACCCTGCTGATCGAGGAGCTGCCGGTGGGCGAGTACACTGTGAGCCTCGCGGAGACCGAGGGCTACATACTGCCTGAACCCGTCACCACCAAGGTGAAGGAGAAGGTGGAGTACAAGGTGGACACCGAGGCGGTCAAGGACAAGATCAAGGATGAGAGCGAAGTGGGCGCCGGCGATATCGTCACCGACGACAACGTGCTGAGCGACGAGACCAGCGACGGCTTCGATCCCACCGAGACCCTGCCCGCCAACGACTATGATTCCAACATCAGCAAGAAGGAAGAGGTCAAGGCCAAGGTCTACGCCGTGTCCGGCAACACCAAGAGCGAAGGCGGCAAGGCATGGCTGCTGAACGCGGACGGCACCCGCTCCAACTACTATGTGAGCAAGACCGAGAAGGACGCAAGCGGCGGCGAGTACATCGTGGAAGCCTCCTATCAGGCGCCCGCCGCCAACAGTGTGCTCAGCAGCGTGGCGGGCGGCTTCGGCCGGCTGTTCTTCCCGGTGGCGTTTGCGGAGGATGAGTCCGGCAGCACTTCCGCGCCCAGTTCCGGCTCTGCCACCCCCACGCCGGAGGCGACGCCCGCCCCCACGCCGAGCCCCACCCCGGCTCCCACGCCGAGCCCCAGCCCGGAGATCACCCCCCCCCCGGAGGTGACGCCCGCCCCCACGCCGGAGGCGACGCCCACCCCCACGCCGAGCCCCTCGGCCACGCCCGCTCCCACCCCGACCCCCACCCCGGCGGGCACGCCCACCCCGACCCCTGCCGCCACCGTGGTGCTGTTCAAGGACGGCAAGGCGGTGGCCAACAGCGCTTTCCAGCTCACCGCCACCGAGGTCACCGTGAAGGTGGTCTACAGCGGCTGGCAGCCCAGCTTTGAGAGCAAAGAGGCATTCTATGACCCCAGCACCCACGAAAAGCTGGTGAACACCGAAAAAGTCATCGCCGGCGTCAGGTATAAGTTCGACGCAAGCGGCAAGCCCACTGTGGTGGACACCAGCAACGGCCTGGTGAAGGGCATCGACGTGTCCAAGTACCAGTACAACATCGACTGGAACGCGGTGAAGGCCAGCGGCATCGACTTCGCCATCATCCGCGTGGGCTACCGCGGCTACGGCACGGGCGCTCTGGTGGAGGACCCCTATTTCCGCCAGAACATCAAGGGCGCCAACGCCGCGGGCGTGAAGGTTGGCCTGTACTTCTACAGCCAGGCCATCAACGAGCAGGAAGCCGTGGACGAAGCCAGCATGGTCATCCGCCTGATCCAGGAGACCGGCGGCCGCGTGAGCTACCCCATTTACTTCGACACCGAGAAGGTGGCGGGCGACACCGGCCGTGCCGACGGCATCAGCCGCGACCAGCGCACCCGCAACGCGGTGGCCTTCTGCAACGCCATCCAGAACGCGGGTTACCGCGCCGGCGTTTACAGCTACGCCTCCTGGTTCTACAACAACCTGAACATGGCCAGCCTCACCGGCTACAGCATCTGGATCGCCCAGTACCGCGACAATCTGGACTTCAAGTACAACTACGACATCTGGCAGTACACCAGCTCCGGCACCGTGCCCGGCATCTCCACCCGCGTGGACATGAACGTGAGCAAGCTGGGCTGATAAAAAACTTTCAAAAGCCCCGGAACCCCCAAGGTTCCGGGGCTTTTCCCCGCTTGCGGCTTGCAAGTGGAGGGCGGACTCGCTATAATAGAGAGGTACTGCGCTAAAGCGGCAAAATTGCGGACCGCTGCGGTACGCCAATTCACTGTGAGGTGTTATCATGCAGCGTGAGAATTTCAAATCCCGGCTGGGCTTTCTGCTCATCAGCGCCGGGTGCGCCATCGGCATCGGCAACGTGTGGCGCTTCCCCTACGTGGTGGGGCAGAACGGCGGCGGCGCCTTCGTGCTTCTCTATGTGCTGTTTCTTGTGGCGGTGGGCGTGCCCGTGCTCACCATGGAATTTGCCATCGGCCGCGCCAGCCGCAAAAGCTGCGTGCTGGCCTACCAGCAGCTGGAGCCCGCCGGCACCAAGTGGCACTGGCACGGCAAGGTGGCCATGCTGGGCAACTATGTGCTGATGAGCTTCTACACCTGCGTCACCGGCTGGATGCTCTATTACTTCTACCGCTCCCTCGCCGGCCAGCTGGAAGGCATGGACACCGATCAGGTGGCGGACGCCTTCTCCGGCATGCTGAGCCAGCCGGTCACCATGGGCTTCTGGATGGTGGTCGTGGTGGTGCTGGGCTTTCTGATCTGCTCCATGGGCCTGCAGAAGGGCGTGGAGCGCATCACCAAGTGGATGATGCTGGCCCTGCTGGCGCTGATCGTGGTGCTGGCGGTGAACAGCGTGATGCTGCCCGGCGGCATGGAGGGTGTCAAGTTCTATCTGGTGCCCGACTTCTCGGTGATGGCCGGCGAGACCGCCCTCGAGACGGTGCAGAACACCCTGGGCGTGGTCACCGCCGCGCTGAACCAGAGCTTCTTTACCTTAAGCCTTGGCATCGGCGCCATGCTGATCTTCGGCAGCTATCTGGGCCGCCAGCGCAGCCTGCTGGGCGAGAGCGTGCGCATCGCCGGGCTGGACACCTTCGTGGCCTTCACCTCCGGCCTCATCATCTTCCCGGCCTGCATGGCCTACGGCGTGCCCGCCGACAGCGGCCCCAACCTCATCTTCATCACCCTGCCCAACGTCTTCAACGACATGCCCGCAGGCCGGGTGTGGGGCAGCCTGTTCTTTTTGTTCATGAGCTTCGCGGCCTTCTCCACCATCATTGCGGTGTTCGAGAACATCCTGGCCTGCACCATGGACCTCACCGGCTGGACCCGCAAAAAAGCGGCGCTGGTGAACGGCGTGGTGGTCACGCTCATCTCCCTGCCCTGCGTGCTGGGCTTCAACGTCTGGTCCGCCTTTGACCCCCGCGGCAACGGCTCCGGCTTCATGGATGTGGAGGACTACCTCATCAGCAACATCCTGCTGCCCTTCGGCAGCCTGGTCTATCTGTTCTTCTGCATCAGCCGCGTGGGCTGGGGCTTCAAGAAGTATCAGGCCGAGGCCAACCAGGGCGAGGGCGCGAAGATCCCCGACTGGATCCGGGTGTACATCACCTACATCCTGCCCATCTTTGTGGCGTTCCTGTTCATCCAGAGCGTGCTGGCCTGGTAAACGCCGCGGCATAAAAAAGAGGGGGGCGCCTCGGCGCCCCTTTTGCCTGCCCTCAAACAATGCCTGCCGGAAAGGAACCCTGTCATGTACACCCTGCTTCTCGCCGTCATCTACCTCGTGTTCATCAGCCTGGGCCTGCCGGACTCCCTGCTGGGCTCGGGCTGGCCCACCATGCGGCTGGTGTTTGACCAGCCCCTCTCCGCCGCCGGGGCCGTGTCCATGATCATCACCGGCGGCACCATCTGCTCCAGCCTTTTGTCCGAGCGGCTCACCGCAAAGCTTTCCACCCGGGGCGTCACCGTGGCCAGCGTGTTCCTCAGCGCGGCGGCCCTGTTCGGGTTTTCCATCTCCACCCGGTTCTGGATGCTCTGCCTCTGGGCGGTGCCCTACGGCCTTGCCGCCGGCTGCATCGACTCGGCCATCAACAATTATGTGGCCCTGCATTACCGGTCCCGCCACATGAGCTGGCTGCACTGTTTCTGGGGCGTGGGCACCGTCATCAGCCCCTGCGTGATGAGCTGGGCGCTGCGCCATTCCGGCTGGCAGTCGGGCTACCGCGCGGTGGCGCTGATGCAGCTGGCCATCGGGTTGGTGCTGGTCCTCACCCTGCCGGTGTGGAACATCCACCGGGACGGGTCTCAGCCTGCCCGCGCCGGGCAGCTGCTGGGCATCCGGGGCGCGCTGAAAATAAAAGGCGCGCCCACCCTCTTCGTGGGCTTCTTCGCCTACTGCGGGGCGGAGGGCACCTCCATCCTCTGGGCCAGCAGCTATCTGGCGGAGGCGCGGGGCTTTTCCGCCCAGCGGGCGGCGGCCAGCGCGGCGGTGCTGTATGTGGGCATCACCGTGGGTCGCTTTGTCTCCGGGTTCATCGCAGACAAGGTGGGCGACCGGGGCATGATCCGCCTGGGCACCGGGGCCATCGCCGCGGCGCTGGCGGTGCTGGCGCTGCCCGGCGGGGGAGCGCCGGGGGCGCTTTTGGGCCTCGGGCTGCTGGGCCTGGGATGCGCCCCGGTGTACCCCGCCATCATCCACGCCACGCCCCAAAACTTCGGGGCGGAGAACTCCCAGGGCATCATCGGCATGCAGATGGCCAGCGCCTATGTGGGCTCCACCCTGATGCCGCCCCTCTTCGGCCTCATCGCGAACCGGGCGGGCCTTTTCTGGATGCCCCTCTTCCTGGCGGCGCTCATCCTGCTGATGATCGCCATGCTGGAGGCCACCTTCCGCACGGTGGCAAAAAACAGATAAACAAAAACCCGGCGGGGACGAGAGAGCGTCCCCGCCGGGTTTTCGTTTACAGTTCAAAGGTTTCCAGGTCCTCCGGCACAAACAGCCGGCCGGAAAAGAGGGGCGCGCCCTCGGCGGTGTAAAGGGCCTTGCGCCGGGCGATGTTCCTGTCCTCGGTGTGGTAGAGGATGAGGTTCTCCACCCCCAGCTCCTGGGCCAGCCGGCAGGCGTCCGCCACGGTGGAGTGGTGCTTTTGATGGGGCTTGAACACATCTGCCTCCCGCTCAGGGCAGAAGGCCTCGTGGAGCAGCCAGCGGCTGCCCTGGGCATAGGGGCGCTCCCGCTCATTGAAAGGCTCGTCGCCGCAGCAGGTCAGCCTGCCGCCGCCGGGCAGGGTGATGGAAAAGCCGAACTGGGCCGCCTTGGTGGAGCCGATGTCGAAAAAGCCGGCCCTTTGGCCCAGAAGAGGCAGGCTCTCGCCGTCTTCCACCGTCACCAGATGAAGGCGCACGTCCAGAAAGCGGGTCTCCTTGTCGCTCAGCAGCAGCCCCGCCATCCGGCGCAAAAGGCCGGTCACCTCTTTGTGGGAATAGATGACGGCCTCCCCTTCGTACTGCCCCCGGGCCATGCCCTGCAGGATCATCCGCATCATCCACAAAATGCCGGTGATGTGGTCCAGATGCTTGTGGGTGACGAAGATGGAGCGCACGTCCTGCCAGCGCACCCCGGCGGCCTTCAGCTGGCGGAAGATGCCGTTGCCGCCGCCCCCGTCCACCAGCAGGTGATCCGGGCCCCCGGTAAGCAGAAAGCAGGTGTTGTAGCACGCGGTCACCGCGGCGTTGCCGGTGCCAAGAATGGTCAGTTTCATGGGGCAGCCCTCCTTCTTTTTCAGTATACCCCCTCCCGCACCCTGCCGCAAGGGCGGGGGCTAAAACCACCCGATGCGCCATATACATACAAAGGACAAGGGTCAAAAAAGGGGGAGGGCACGAGCCATGGAATACTATCAGCAGACGGCACGGGAGGCGTTCGCCGCCCAGGGCAGCGGGCCGGAGGGCCTGACAGAGGGGCAGGCGGCGGCCCGCTTGGCAAAAACAGGCCCCAACGAACTGCGCCGGGCCAAAAAGGAAAGCCTGTTCCAGCGCTTTTTGCAGCAGATGGCGGACCCGATGATCGTGGTGCTGCTGGCCGCGGCGGCCCTCTCCGCCCTCACTGCCGCCTGCGCGGGGGAGAGCTTTGCCGACGTGTTCATCATCCTGGCGGTGGTGCTCATCAACGCGCTGCTGGGCGTGTTTCAGGAGAACAAGGCGGAAAAGGCCATCGAGGCGCTGCAAAAGATGACCGCCGCCCACAGCCGGGTGCTGCGGGGCGGCCGCCCGGCGACGGTGGCCAGCCGGGAGCTGGTGCCGGGGGATGTGGTGCTGCTGGAGGCGGGCTGCGCCGTGCCCGCCGACGGGCGCCTGGTGGAAACGGCGGCGCTGAAGATCGAGGAGGCCGCCCTCACCGGCGAGAGCATGCCGGTGGAAAAGAGCGCCGCCGCCCTGCCCGCGGAGCGCGCCGTCCCTCTGGGAGACCGGCGCTGCATGGCCTACATGGGCAGCACCGTGAGCGCGGGCCGGGGCAGACTGCTGGTCACCGCCACCGGCATGGACACCGAGATGGGCCGTATCGCCGGGGTGCTGGCGGCCACCTCCCAGGGCAAAACGCCCCTGCAATTGAAGCTGGCCGCCCTCAGCCGTTCCCTGAGCGCGCTGGTGCTGGCCATCTGCGCCTTCCTCTTCGGTTTCGGCCTGTGGCGGGCGGGCAGCACCGACCTTGCCGCCGTGCTCTCCAGCTTCATGGTGGCGGTGAGCCTTGCGGTGGCGGCGGTGCCCGAGGGGCTGGCGGCGGTGGTGACCATCGTGCTGAGCATGGGCGTCACCCGCATGAGCCGCCAGGGGGCGGTCATCCGCCGCCTCACCGCGGTGGAGACCCTGGGCTGCGCCCAGGTCATCTGCTCCGACAAGACCGGCACCCTCACCCAGAACCGCATGGAGGTGCAGCAGAGCTTCGGCCCCGAGGCCGAACTGGCGAAGGCGCTGGCTCTTTGCAGCGACGCGGAGCCGGGGGCGGGAGGGCGGGCGGAAGGAGAGCCCACCGAATGCGCCCTGGTGGAGTACGCGGCCAAGCTGGGCCTTGCAAAAAAGGCCCTCTGCGCCGCCGAGCCCCGGGTGGCCGAGCTGCCCTTTGATTCCGCCCGCAAGCGGATGAGCACCTTCCACTCCCGGCGGGGCAAGGCGGGGGTGACCCAGTATGTCAAGGGCGCGCCGGACCTGCTGCTGGAAAAGTGCACCCACTGGCTGAAAAACGGCGTCGCGGTCCCCCTCACCGCCGCCGACCGGGCGGCCATCCTGGCCAGAAACCGGGCCATGGCCCAAAGCGCCCTGCGGGTGCTGGCGGCGGCAAAGCGGGACTGGCCCGCCCTGCCCGCCCGCCTGGACCCCGAAACGGCGGAGCGGGAGCTGGTGTTCATCGGCCTTGCGGGCATGATGGACCCGGTGCGCCCCGAGGCTGCGGCGGCCATCGCCCGCTGCCGGGCGGCGGGCATCCGCCCGGTGATGATCACCGGCGACCACAAGGACACCGCCGCCGCCATCGGGCGGCAGCTGGGCATCCTGCAGAGCGAGGGCCAGGCGGTCACCGGCGCCCAGCTGGACCGGCTGAGCGACGCGGAGCTGGCCCGCCGCGCGCCCTCCTTCAGCGTCTATGCCAGGGTGCAGCCCCAGCACAAGGTGCGCATCGTCCAGGCGTGGAAGCGGCTGGGCTGCGTCACCGCCATGACCGGCGACGGGGTGAACGACGCCCCCGCCCTCAAGGCGGCGGACATCGGCGTGGGCATGGGCGTCACCGGCACCGACGTGACCAAGAACGTGGCGGACATGGTGCTCACCGACGACAACTTCGCCACCATCGTCGCCGCCGTGGCCGAGGGCCGCCGCATCTACTCGAACATCCGCAAGGCGGTGCAGTTCCTGCTGGCCAGCAACGCCAGCGAGGTGCTGAGCATCTTTTCCGCCACCCTTCTGGGGGTGCAGCTGCTGGGCCCGGTGCATCTTCTCTGGATCAACCTTATCACCGATTGCTTTCCCGCCCTGGCGCTGGGCATGGAAAAGGCGGAGCTTGATGTGATGGAGCGAGCGCCCCGCCGCCCGGGCGAGAGCATCTTTGCCGGCGGGCTGGGGCTGGACGTGGCCTGGCAGGGCCTGCTGGTCACCGCCCTGACGCTGGCGGCTTACTTCACCGGCGTGCGGCTGGAAACGGGGCTGTGGCAGGTGGCCCAGAGCGGCGTCGGGGTGAGCATGGCCTTTCTTACCATGAGCATGGCCGAGATCTTCCACAGCTTCAACATGCGCAGCCAGCGGGGCAGCGTGTTCGCCCTGCCCACCCACAACCCCTGGCTGTGGGCGGCCATGGCGGGCAGCCTGGCTTTAAGCCTGGGGGTGCTGGCCTGGCCCCCCGCCGCCGCGGCCTTCGGCTTTGAGCGGCTGGCCCCTGCCCAGTGCGGCCTGGCCCTGACCCTGGCGCTGACGGTGCTGCCGGCGGTGGAGCTGGGCAAAGGGCTGCTGCGGCTGCTTTCCGGGCGATGAAAAAAGCCCGCGCCCCCAAAACAGGGGGCGCGGGCGGGCATTGCCCATTTAAACAAGTTCCAGGATGCGCCGGGCAGCGTCGGCGATGTAGTCCGCCAGGGGCAGTTCCGGCAGCCCCGCGATGGACGCCCCGCACCGGGTGGCGGGGATGAGCACCTTGTGGGCGGGGCTGGAGGCGATGGCCGCGGCCATGGCCGGGCTGCACTCGCCCAGCATGCTGCCCGCCATCACCAGGCCGATGGGCCCGGCGATGACCTGGGCCTTGCCGGCGTTCCAGATCACCGCGTTCTCGCCGGTGGCCCCGGCGCTGGCCCCCGCCTTGAGCATGGCGGCGGTGGCGGCGGCGTTGGTGCCCACCGCGATCACTTCGCCGGCGTAGCCCCCGGCGCGGAGCTTTTCAATGAGCGAGCGGCCAAAGCCGCCGCCCTGGCCGTCGATCACAACGATTTTTGCCATTTGTCACGTTTCCTTTCTTTTTCACAAAAGCGGGGCGAACAGCCGCAGGATGACCCGGAAGATCCGCTTGGGCAGCGGCACGTTCTTCACGTCCTCCCAGGTGACCTCGCGGCTCACCTGCATGCAGCGCAAAAGGTCGGCGTGCACGTCCTGCACCATGTGGCCGCCGTAGAACACGCAGCAGTTTTCAAAGTGGAGGTAGAGGCTGCGGTAGTCCATGTTGGCGCTGCCCACCACGGCGGTCTTGTCGTCCGACACATACATCTTGGCGTGGATGAAGCCGGGGCTGTATTCAAAGATGCGCACCCCCGCCTTCATCAGCACCGAGTAGTAGCTCTGGGTCACCCAGTAGACGTATTTCTTGTCCGGGATGCCCGGGGTGATGATGCGCACGTCCACGCCGCTCTTGGCGATGAGGCTCAGGGTGGTGATCATCTCGTTGTCCACCACCAGGTAAGGGGTGGCGATGTAGACGTAGTCGGTGGCCTGCTGCAAAATGTTGAAGTAGACGTTTTCCGCCACCGCCTCCTCATCCAGAGGCGAGTCGCCGTAGGGCTGCACCATGCCGTCGGCGGAAAAGCGCAGGGTGGGGGCGAACTGCTCCAGCCGGCTGGACCCGCCGGTGGTGAAGTCCCAGCTTTCCAGAAACAGGGCGGTGAGGCTGTAAACGCCGCTGCCCCGCAGCATCAGGCCGGTGTCCTTCCAAACGCCGAAGCGCTTTTTGCGGTTGATGTATTCGTCCGCGAAGTTCAGCCCGCCGATGAAGCCCACGTTGCCGTCGATGACGGTGATCTTGCGGTGGTCCCGGTGGTTGAACATGGTGTAGTCGGAGATGTGGGCCGACAGGCGGAAGGGGGAGAAGCGGCAGCACTGGATGCCCCATTCCCGCAGCTGCTCGTCGTAGTCCTCCGGCATGGTGAGCATGCAGCCCCAGCTGTCGTACAAAAGGCGCACGTCCAGCCCGGCGGCAGCCTTTTCTTTCAAAACTTCCAGCGTGGTCTCCCACATATAGCCGGGCTTCAGGATGAAGTATTCCATGAAGATGGACCGCTCAGCCTTTTTCAGCTCCTCCAGAAAGCGGGGAAAAAACTCCTCGCCCCAGGCGTAGTATTCGCTCTGGGTGTCGGCGTAGAGGGGCGCGCCCGCGTTGCGAATGAGGTACCGGGCGCTGCGGGCAAGGCCCTTGTCCTGCACTTCCAGCCGGTGCAGGGCTTCCGGGTCCTGGGGCAGGGTGCGGCTGAGGCGCGCGCAGATGGCGCTCATCCGCCTTGCGTGGCGGTTGGTGGTGTTGCGGTGGCCCCAGAACAGATAGAACACCACCCCGAGAGGCGGCATCAGCAGGATGATGAGGATCCACATCATCTTGTAGGCGGGGTTGATGCCGTCGTGCTCCAGCAGGGCGATCACCGCCAGCACGCTGACCACCACCGCCCCGATGTAGAAGGCGGCGGAAGAGCGCCCCAGCGCCACCGGGATGGAGAAGGTGAGCACGATCTGCAGCAGCAGCAGCACCGCAAAGAAGAAGGTGCGGGTGTAAAGGCCGCGGCCCAGCCGGCGCCTGGCCTTGGTGACCTTCTGCCGGGCGTTTTTCATCTGTTTTCCGGTGGCGGACACGGCGTTCCCCTCCTATTACAATAAATTTGGACAGGAAAGCCGTGCAGCCAGTCCGGCTTTCCTTCCATCTCGTGCCTAAGCTACAA
>NZ_CALXHK010000036.1:0-24441 GCF_944388085.1 Candidatus Allofournierella excrementigallinarum
GGCCACTTTGAGATACGTTTGCATCTGAACCATTGCCAGATCCTCCTTTCAAAGTACCAGGCTTATTTCGCCTTCTCAACGATCTTGACCATGCGCCAGCGCTTGTCTTTGGACAGGGGCCGGGTCTCCATGATCATCACACGGTCGCCAACGCCGCACTCGTTCTTCTCGTCGTGGGCCTTGAACTTCACGGTGCGCTTCAGGATCTTCTTGTAAAGGGGGTGCTGAACGCTGTCGCGCACGGCGACCACGATGGTCTTATCCATCTTGTCGGACACGACGGTGCCCACACGGGTCTTTCTCAAATTCCGTTCCATCGTTTAACCTCCCTTACGCTTTCTCTGCCAGGACAGTCAGCACGCGGGCGATGTCCTTCTTGACGATGTCGATGCGGCCGGGATTCTCCAGCTGGTTGATGGCGTGCTGAAAGCGCAGGTTGAACAGCTCTTCCTTCAGCTCGCCCAGCTTCTTGTTCAGATCCGCGGCGGACATGTTGCGCAGTTCTGCAGCTTTCATCAGCCCTCGACCTCCTTCACTTCGTCTTCACGCTTGGCAAACTTGCACTTGACAGGCAGCTTGTGCATGGCAAGGCGCAGGGCCTCGCGGGCGGTCTCCTCGTTGACGTCGGCCAGCTCGAAGAGCACGCGGCCGGGCTTGACCACAGCCACCCAGTACTCGGGGCTGCCTTTGCCGGAACCCATTCGGGTCTCGGCGGGCTTTTCGGTAACGGGCTTGTCGGGGAAGATCTTGATCCAAACCTTGCCGCCACGCTTGATGTAGCGGGTCATGGCGATACGGGCGGCCTCGATCTGGCGGCTGTCGATCCAGCCGGGCTCCAGCGCGACCAGGCCGTACTGGCCCTGGTTCACGGTGTTGCCGCGCATGGCCTTGCCGGTCATGCGGCCGCGGTGGACGCGGCGGTATTTAACGCGCTTAGGCAGTAACATTACTTATTGCCTCCTTCCTTGCGGGCGGCGGGCTTGGCGCCCTTGAGGACCTCGCCCTTGTACACCCACACCTTCACGCCGATGCGGCCGTAGGTGGTGGCAGCCTCCGCAAAGCCGTAGTCGATGTCGGCGCGCAGGGTCTGCAGGGGGATGGTGCCCTCGTGGTAAGTCTCGGTGCGGGCGATGTCGGCGCCGCCCAGACGGCCGGCGACCTGGGTCTTGATGCCCTTGGCGCCCCGCTGCATGGCGCGGCCCATGCACTGCTTCATGGCACGGCGGAAGCCGATGCGGCGCTCCAGCTGGCCGGCGATGTTCTCGGCCACGAGCTGGGCGTTGGTGTCCATGTTCTTGACCTCAACGATGTTCACGTTGACGGGCTTGCCCACCATCTTGGAGAGCTGGTCCTGCAGCTTGACGATCTCGCTGCCGCCCTTGCCGATGACCATGCCGGGCTTGGCGCACCAGATGCTCACCTTCAGCTTGTAGTTGCCGGACTGGGCGTCCAGGGTGCGCTCGATCTCGATCTTGGGCACGCCCGCGCCGAAGAGCTGCTTTTTCAGGGTCTTGCGGATCTTGTAATCCTCGACCAGGGTGTCGCCGAATTCCTTTTTGGAAGTAAACCAGCGGCTGTCCCAATCTTTGATGACGCCCACGCGAAGACCGTGGGGATTCACTTTCTGGCCCATTGTGTTTACCTCCTTCTTACTCTTTCTCTTTCAGAACCACGGTGACATGGCTGGTGCGCTTCAGCACGTGGAACGCGCGGCCCTGGGCGCGGGGACGGATGCGCTTCAGGGTGGGGCCGGGGGTGACGAAGCACTCGGCCACATACAGGCTGTTCTTGTCCATGTTGTGGTTGTTTTCCGCGTTCGCGGCGGCAGATTTCACCAGCTTCAGAAGGGGCTCGCAGGCGGCCTTCGGGGTGTACTGCAGAATCGCCAGCGCCTTGTCCAGAGGCTGGTTGCGGATCAGATCCAGCACGACCGAAACCTTCCGGGGGCTGATGCGGGCGTATCTAAGATGTGCCCTAGCTTCCATTGCTCTACTCCTCCTTTTGCTTACTTGCCGGTCTTGGAGCCGGCATGGCCCTTGAAGGTACGGGTGGGGGCGAACTCGCCCAGCTTGTGGCCAACCATATCTTCCGTCACATAAACGGGCACATGCTTGCGGCCGTCGTGCACCGCGAAGGTGTGGCCGACGAAATCCGGGAAAATGGTGGAGGACCGGCTCCAGGTCTTCAGGACCCGCTTCTCGCCGGCGGCGTTCATCTCCTGAACGCGCTTCAGCAGAACAGGCAGGACGTAAGGTCCTTTCTTAACACTTCTACCCATGTTCGTTCTCCTCTCTTAACCGTTGGCGCGCTTGACAATGAACTTGTCAGAGCGGTTATGATGCTTGCGGGTCTTGTAACCCATCGCAGGCTTGCCCCAGGGGGTGACAGGGCCGGGACGGCCGACAGGGCTCTTGCCCTCGCCGCCGCCGTGGGGGTGGTCGCAGGGGTTCATGACGGAACCGCGGACGGTGGGCCGCCAGCCCATGTGGCGCTTGCGGCCGGCCTTGCCGAGGTTGACGTTCTCATGATCCACGTTGCCGACCTGGCCGATGGTGGCGATGCAGTTCAGAGGCACGTTGCGCATCTCGCCGCTGGGCAGACGGATCAGGGCGTAGCCGTTCTCCTTCGCCATCAGCTGGGCCATGTTGCCGGCGCTGCGCACCAGCTGGCCGCCCTTGCCGGGGTACAGCTCGATGTTGTGGATGATGGTACCAACGGGGATGTTGGCGAAGGGCAGGGCGTTGCCGGGCTTGATGTCGGCGTTGGGGCCGGCCATCACGGTGTCGCCCACCTTCAGGCCTTCAGGAGCCAGGATGTAGCTCTTGACGCCGTCGGCGTACTCGATGAGAGCGATGTGGGCAGAACGGTTGGGATCGTACTCCAGGGTCTTGACCGTGGCGGGCACGTCGAACTTGTTGCGCTTGAAGTCGATCACGCGGTACTTGGTGCGGTTGCCGCCGCCGTGATGGCGGACGGTGATGCGGCCGGTGTTGTTGCGGCCGGAAGCCTTCTTCATGGGCTCCAGCAGGCTGCGCTCGGGCTCGACCTTGCTCAGCTGGCTGTAATCGGTAACAGTCATGCCGCGGCGGCCCGGGGTAGTCGGCTTATACTTTTTGATAGCCATTGCGGTATTCTCCTTTTTGACTTATGAATTGTTATCGGGGTCATATCCCCATACGCGAGCCTTGCTCAGGCTCAAAGGAGCTGCCTTCGAAGAGCAGCTTAGACCATGCTCTCGAAGAAGTCGATGCCCTTGCTGCCCTCTTTCAGGGTCACAATGGCCTTCTTGGAAGCGGCGGTGTAGCCGCCGTGCAGGCCCTGGCGGCGCCAGCGGCCCCGCACGTTGATGGTGTTCACCTTGGCGACCTTCACGCCGAACAGCTTCTCCACCGCGTCGGCGATCTCGATCTTGCCCGCGTCGGTGGCGACCTTGAAGGTGTATTTCTTGTTGGCGACGCCCATCATAGAGTTCTCGGTAATGACGGGAGCCAGAATGATGTCATGTGCAGTTTTCATCAGCCCAGAACCTCCTCAAGTTTCTTGGCCGCGTCCACGCTCAGGATGAACTTGTCGGCGTTCACGACGTCGTAGGTGTTCACGCTGGTGGCGACGGTGGTCTTGACGCCGGGGATGTTGGCGGCGCTCTTGACCAGCTTCTCTTCCACGGCGGGGGTGACGATCAGGTTCTTCTTGCCGGCGCCCACGGCGCTCAGCATGCTGACCACGGCCTTGGTCTTATACTCGGCCACGCTCAGGCTGTCCACCAGGATCATGTCGCCGGCGGCAGCCTTGGCGCTGATGGCGCTCAGGATGGCCAGGCGCTTGACCTTGCGGTTCAGCCGGTAGCTGTAGTCGCGGGGCTTGGGGCCCAGGGCAACGCCGCCGTGGGTCCACTGGGGGCTGCGGGTGGAACCCTGGCGGGCATGACCGGTGCCCTTCTGGCGCCAGGGCTTGCGGCCGCCGCCGGAAACCTCGCTGCGGGTCTTGGTGCTCTGGGTGCCCTGCCGCTGGTTGGCCAGGAAGTTGACCACGGCGGCGTGAACAGCCTTCTCGTTGGGGGTGATCCCAAACACGGCGTCGGAAAGCTCTACGGTGGAAACTTTCTTGCCGTTCATATCCAAAACGTCAAATTTTGCCATTGTGCTTTCCCTCCTTACGCCTTCACGCTATCGCTGATGCAGACCACAGCGCCCTTGGGGCCGGGGACCGCGCCTTTGATGGCGATCAGATTATTCTCGGCGTCCACCTTGACGACCGTGAGGTTCTGGATGGTGACGCGCTCGGCGCCCAGATGGCCGGGCAGCTTCTTGCCCTTGAACACCCGGCTGGGGGTGGAGCAGGGGCCCATGGAGCCGGCATGCCGGGAAACGGGGCCGGTGCCGTGGCTCTCGCGCAGGCGGTGGCCGTTCCAGCGCTTGATGGTGCCGGCGTAGCCCTTGCCCTTGCTGACGCCCACGACGTCGATGCGGTCGCCGGCGGCGAACACGTCGGCCTTCAGGATGTCGCCCACGTTCAGGCCGCTGATGTCGGCCAGGCGGAACTCCCGCAGGGTCTTCTTGGGGGCGACGTCCGCCTTGTCGAAGTGGCCCTTGGCAGGCTTCGTGACCTTGCGGGCGGCGATGTCGCCAAAGCCCAGCTGCACGGCCTGGTAGCCGTCGCTCTCGACGGTCTTCTTCTGCACCACGGTGCAGGGGCCGGCCTCGATCACGGTCACGGGAACGACCTTGCCGCTCTCGTCGAACAGCTGGGTCATGCCCAGCTTCTTGCCGATGATACCTTTTTGCATTTTCCTTTTCCTCCTATAAAGGTTATTGGTTGACGCCGCGAGTAACTTTACAGCGCCAACATGACCTCTCCGCTTTGTGTCTTCGAGCGAAAGCTCGCTGCTCGCCGTTCAGCAGTTGGCGGCTCGGCGGCCGCCCTTACTGATTGGAATGGGCTCACAGCTTGATCTCGATCTCGACGCCGGCGGGGAGCTGCAGGCTCGTGAGAGCCTCGACCGTCTTGTTGGACGGCTTCAGAATGTCGATCAGACGCTTGTGGGTGCGGCTCTCAAACTGCTCGCGGCTGTCCTTGTACTTGTGAACAGCCCGCAGAATGGTGACCACTTCCTTGTCGGTGGGGAGGGGGATCGGGCCGGACACGCGGGCGCCGGTGCGCTTCGCGGTCTCAACGATCTTCTCCGCAGCGGCATCGATCAGCTGGTGATCGTAGCTCTGCAAACGAATTCTGATTTTCTCCTTGACTGCCATTTTGTTCGCCTCCTGTTAAATTTGGTGCCTAGGCGGACCGATAAACCACTGAACACTGCTCCGGGTGTTTCACATTTTGGCACGAGAAAAGCCGGTGAACCGCTAGGCAGTTCCCCCGGACAGACCTGTGGCAAAGTGCGATGGACATTGGTACACCGCGCAAGACGGCACCGTGTACGTATCCCTTTGCTCTCAGTAATTCTTTCGCCCGGTTCTAGATCGGACATACTCCGCGGAAAAACCCGTGCTGCCACGGCAACCTCCCGCATCAACGCATATCATGGCTTGCGCAGCTTGGTACACAAGCCATTTGCAGCCGAGTGTTATTGTAACACACCCCGCCGGGCGTTGCAAGACCTTTTTGTAAAAAAATTAGAATTTTTCAAAAAAATTTCTCTGTTTTGTTCAAAGCCCGCGCAGGGCGGAAAACGCCGCGGAAAAGCGGCCTTTTCCGCGGCGTTTGGGCGGCGGGGCCGCCCCGTCCTTCTTTAATAATAGTAATTATAGTAATAATAGGGGTCGCTCAGCGCCAAGCCGGCCACCGCGATCAACAGCACGAAAAGCAGCGCACACACCAGCGTCATGGCGACGCTGAGGATGAGGTTGGCCCGGGCCCAGTTGCGCTTGGAGAGCTTTGCCCCGCCCCCGAAGGACCACACCAGCAGCACGATGAAGCCCACCACGGGGATGGCGGCCACGATGCTGCTCCACAGCCACTCGCCCATGCCCACGGTGGGGCTCAGGGGCGCGGCGGGAGGCGGCAGATAGCTGCCGGGCTGGGGCGCGGGGCCGGGCTGGGGCGCAGGGCCGGGCTGGGGCGCGGGCGCGCCGTTCACCGGGCCGTTGGGACCGGCGGGACCGCCGGCGGCGGGGCGGGCGTAGGCGGGCACCTGATAGCGGGGCGGCGGCACGCTGCCGGGCACAGGGCCGGAGACGGGCGGCTCGGCCGCGGGCGCTTCCGGGGAGGTCGCTTCGGGCGCGGGGGCCGCGGGCGCTTCATCACCGGGGACCGCCGGGGCTTCAGGGGCCGGGGCGGCGTTTTCCTCCGGTCCCGCAGCGGGGGCTTCCGGCGCGGAGGCCGGGGCCAGCAGGCAGCCGCAGGCAGGGCAGGCAGCCGTGCCGTCGGGCAGGCAGGCTCCGCATTGTTTGCAGTACATCAAGGGTCACTCCTTCCGGGGGCAGCCCTGCCCCAAAGGGCCGGGCCGGCGTTTTTTATCAGTATAGCAGACAAACGGGCGATTGTCACCTGGTTTTCGGCAGCGCGAGCCGCTGGGCCAGGCCCGGCTCCGGGGTGACGTAGGCGGTCTCGTAGCTTTCATAGAGCACCATGCCGGGGCGCAGGTCGCCGGTCTTGCGGATGTTCTTGACGAAGGTGTAGTCCACCGGCACCTTCACGCCGCCCGCCAGGCTGGAGTGGAGCACCGCCAGCTGGGCCGCCTCGTTCTGGGTGGCCAGGGGAATGTCCTTTCCCTCGCTCATCACCACCGTGTGGCTGCCGGGGGCGTTCTTCACATGGAACCACAGGTCCCTGCCCCGGGCGGTGTGGAGGGTGAGCTTTTCGTTCTGGAGGTTGTTGCGCCCCACCAGGATGAGGAAGCCGTCGGAGGAGCGGTAGCGGTAGAAGTCGGCGGGTTTTTGCTTTTTGTCCCTTACCTTATAATACTTGAGGTAGCCCTGGCCCTTCAGCTCCTGGCGTATCTCCCCCAGGGCCTGCTCGCCGGGGGCCGTTTCCACCTCGTAAAGCACGGTGGCCAGATATTCTATTTCCTGCTCGCCCTGCTCCAGCAGTTTCACCAGCATTTTGGCCGCCGTCTGTTTTTTCTTGTAGTCCTTGAAATACTTCTGGGCGTTGGCGCTGGCGGAGAGGCGCACGTCCAGGGGGATGGTCACCGGCTGGCCGTCGTAGTAGTTGGTGACAGTGACGCTTTTCGCTCCTTTCTCCACCGCCCAGAGGTTCGCCTGCAGCAGTTCGCCGAAGAGGCGCAGCTGGTCGGCCTTGCCGCTGGCGGCCAGCTCCTCTCTGCGGGCCGCCTGCTTGCGCACCGCCCGCTCGTGGAGGTTCTTCACCGTCTTGTGCAGGTCGCGGCTCTTCTGGCGCAGGCGCTCGGCCCGGTCCTTGCGGCAGTAGTAGGCCTCCAGCATCTCGCTGAAATTGTCGTAAAACTGCAGGCGGCCCCCGCCGTACTGGGTGAGGGGGGTGAAGCTGAACTCCACCGGCTTTCCCTCGTCGTCGGCGGCAAGGCAGGGCCTGCCCCCCGCCAGCCGGTCGGCGTGGATGGCCTCGAAGGCCGCCGCCAGCGCGGCGCACCGGCCTTCGTCCAGCTCGCTGGCCAGCAGGGCGGTCTCGCCGCCGAAGGCGCGGAACACCGCCTCCCGCAGCACCACCGGCCCCACGCCGGCGCAGCTTTTGATGAGCGCCTGATGCAGCGGCAGGTCCAGCTTGCAGGCAGCCTCCACCAGCTGGGCGGAGGTCATGGAACAGAAATCCGCCTTGGCGGGCTTGGCGGGCAGGGTGTAGGGCAGGCCCGGCAGCAGCTGGCGGATGTCGGAGTCCTCAAAGTCCACCCGCTTGAGGGCGTCGATGATGCGGCCGTCCCGGGTGAGCACCAGGTTGGAATAGCGGCCCATCAGCTCCACCGCCAGCACGTTCTCCACCAGATCGCCCATCTCGTTGGTGCACAAAAAGCGCAGGAACACCAGCCGGTCCCCCGGCTCCACCTCCAGGGCGGTGAGCCGCCCGCCGGTGAGGTGCTTGCGCAGCAGCATGCAGAAGCTGGGGGGCGTCTGGGGGTTCTCGAAGGTCTCTTCGGTCAGGCAGATGCGGGCGGAGCCGCTGCGGGCGCTGAGCAGCAGCTTGAAGGTGTCGGTGCGGGTGCGCAGGGTGAGCAGCACCTCGTCCCGGGTGGGCTCGAAAATTTTGTCGATCTTCGCGTCCAGCAGGGTGTTTTTCAGTTCGCCGGCGGTCAGGGCCAGCAGGGCGGCATCCAGTGCCATGGGTCTCACCTCTCATAAGAAAAGGCCGTGCCGGGCGGGCACGGCTGGCTTGTTTTCGTTTCAGCGGGCGCGCAGGGCCGCCTCGGCGGCGTCCACGTCGGAAAGGCCGTGGAAGGTCAGCGTCACCCCGCGGGTGTGGCTGCGGCCATTGTGGTAGTAGCGCTCCACCTGCCCGTTGGACAACACCAGATCGCCGGTGCCGTCGGGGTAGTAGAATTTTTCCACGCTGGTCACCGCGTCCAGGTCCCAGGCGGTCACCCGCCCCCCGCTCACGGCGATGGCCCGCAGCGTGGTGACGCCGTAGGCCGTCCGGCGCAGGCGGCGGGAAGCGCCAAGGCCGGGGAACAGCATCTTCAGCCCCACCAGGATGAATGGGATGCCGAACAGCGGGAAGATAACGCCGAACACGCCGCCCACAAAGAGGGCCTGCAGCGCGCTCACTTCCCAGAAGCAGGCAAAGGCCAGGAACACCACCGCGAACAGCTTCTGCATGCCGCCGCGGGGCCCGTGCAGCTTTTTCGGCTGCCCCCACCAGACCAGCTGCTCGCCGGGGGCCAGCTGCCGCTGGAGCAGGGCCGCAGGGTCCGGGCCCGCAGGGCGCGCCGGGGCCGCCTGCCGCGGCTTTTCGGAGGGGGCGTCCCCCTCGAACATCTCCTCGTTATATCCCACGGAACTGCGGTTTTCGTCCTCCCACATGGCGGCTCTCCTTTATAAATAGGTAAAGGGCTCCCGGTTGCGGCGGCTGCACAGCACCCGCACCCCGGAAAACCGGCGGGACAGCTTGTCCGCCAGCACCGGCACCACCGGGAACTCGGTGGCGTAGTGCCCGGCAACGACGAGGCTCAGGCCCAGGCGCTTCGCGTCCAGCGCGTCGTGGTGGCCCGCCTCGCCGGTGAGCAGGGCGTCCGCCCCGGCGGCCGCCGCCTCCTCGACGAGGTGGCTGCCGCTGCCCCCCAGCACCGCCAGGGTGTTGATGGGCCGGCCGGCGTCCACATACTTCACCTTCGCGTTCAGGGTCGCCTGGCACTGGGCCGCCAGCTGGGCGGCGCTGACGGTGCGGACCTGGCCGATGCGGCCCATGCCACCCTCGGCGAAGCCCCTGGCCCCGGCAACGCCGAACAGCTTGCAGAGGATGTCGTTCACGCCGCCCTCCGCCGCGTCCAGATTGGTGTGGGCGCACAGGCCCGAGATGTTCTTTTTGATCATGCGGAAGGGCACGTCTCCCCTGCCGATGCGCTTCATCGGTTGGAAGATCACCGGATGGTGGGCCACGATGAGCTGGCAGCCCTGGATCTCCGCCTCGGCCACCACCTCGTCGGTGATGTCCAGCGCCACCAGGATGCTGGTCACGTCCGCCCCGCAGTCCACCAGAACGCCCACATTGTCCCACGAGGCGGCCAGCTCCCGGGGGGCCAGCTGCTGCATGAACTGGAGTACTTCCTCAACTTTCGCCATGTTCCGCTCCTTGCGGGCGGCGCAGCTGGTCGGCCAGCGCCGCCGCCTCTCTCCATTCCGGGCTGCCGGGTTCAAAGCCTCGCAGCGCCTTTTCCACTTTTTGGGCCAGCTGGGCCTGGTAGCCCGCCGCCCCCGGCAGCCGTCGCCAGCGGCCAAAGAGGCATTCCTCCCAGCCGGGCCGGCGCTCATCGCCGGTGTACGCCGCGCCGATGGCGGCGTACCAGCGGCCCGCCGCCAGGGCAAGCCGCTCTTCTTCGATGTCAAAGCCCTGCTCCCACAGCCACCGGCGCAGCACCGGGGCTTTGGTGGCGGGCACGCAGACCAGCCGCATCCCCGGAGTTTTCACCCAGGGCGCGGCGGAAAGAATGTCGATGGTGGTCTTTGCGCTCACGCCCGCCAGCACGAGGGTGTCCGCCTCGCCGGGGGCGAGGACGGAAAGCCCGTCCCCCAGGCGCAGTTCCACCGCGCCCTCGCAGCCATAGCGGCGGCAGTTTGCCGCCGCCGTTTGCAGCGGGCCGGCTCGCAGGTCGGCGGCGATGACGCGCTTTGCGCGGCCGGTCAGCGCCAGGAAGATGGCCAGCTTGCCGTGGTCACAGCCAATGTCCGCCACAGCGGCGCCGTGCTTCACCAGCTGCGCCGCGGCGGCAAGGCGCGCGTCCAGCCGGGGCGCCTCAGGCGTTGCCAAAGTGGGCGTTCAGCTTGGCCACCAGCTCGTCGGCGTCGGTGCCGTGCACGGCGCAGGCCTGCTCGATGGTCTCCCCGCGGCTGGCGGGGCAGCCCAGGCAGTGCATGCCGATGGCCAGGAACAGCGGGGCCACGGAATTGTCGGTATCCAGAATGTCGCCGATGACGGTCTGACGGGTGATAGTCATAAAAAGGTCCTTCCTTTCAAAATCACGATCGGGGCGCAACGCCCCGTTTATTACTATATCCGATTTTCATGCGGTTTGCAACGTCTCAGGGCTTGTAGGCCGCCGAGGCAAAAAGCACCAGGCTTTGCAGCGCCACCGCCGCCGCCAGCGCCCCGGCGGCAAAGCGCAGCGCCCCGTCGGTGGGGCGGCGCAGGCAGAGAGTGCGCCCCTCGCTGAACACAAGCAGCGCCGCCGGCAGCACCGGCAGCAGATACCGCCCCTGCATGCCGAAAACGGTGGTCAGGTTGATGGGCGTCCAGCACAGGGCGGCCATCATGCTCAGCGCCGTCACCGCCAGCGCCGCAAGGCCCAGCGTCCACCTCGCGCTCCAGCCCAGCAGGGGCTTTGCCTCCACCGGCTGCAGGCAGGCCCACGCCAGCAGCGCCAGCAGGGCGATGGTGAGCAGCCAGCTGGCCTCCAGCCCGTAGACGATGGGCTCGCCGGGCAGCGTGCCCACCAGCCCCTGGAGATACCGGGGCAGCTCGCTGCCCAGGGTGTTCACCAGCAGCTTGATGGTCTGGGGGATGTGGCTGAGGATGTAGCCGAAGCTGTAAACATAGGTGGATTCGCCGTTGGGCTGGATGGAGGCGGCGTACTCCTCGGGGGTGAGGGTCTCGCCGCTGTTGGCGGCCACCCACAGCGCGCCCCGCGCCAGCGCCAGCGCCAGCGCCACCGCGGCAGCCAGCGCCGCCTTTTTGAACCAGGGCCGCCTGCCCCAGCGCCGCCAGGCCAGCGCGGCCGCGGCGGCCAGCGGAACAAGGCGCACCAGAATATAGACGATGCGGTAGGTGTCCACGCTGCGGAGCATGTAGCCCACGGTGGCGCCGTTGAACCACAGCCAGCCCGCCAGGGCCGCCAGACACACCAGCGCCTTGAAGGCCCGGCTGCGCTTTTTGCCGCCCAGGGCGGCGACGGGGATGGGCAGGCACAGAGCCGCCAGCGGCAGATAGATGGCTTTCATGGGGCCGATCAGCGCCGCCAGCGCCAGCAGGCCCGCCTGCCCGGCGCGGCCCAGCTGTTCGGCGCACAGCAGGCCCCGCAGGCACAGGGCGGTGAACACCAGCGCCAGCCCGTTCACCAGCGTGTCGGCGGAGACGCTGCCCGCCAGGCTGAGGGCCATGGGCAGAAGGCCCGCCGCGAAGAAGGCGTTTTTGCGCGCCGGAGCAATGCGCACCGCCAGCGCGCCCAGCGCGGCGTACACCGCAACGCTGCCCAGCCGGGCCAGCAGCAGCATGGCGTGGAAGCCAAGGCCCAGCGCCCGGGCCAGCAGGATGCCCAGCGCCTGGGGCAGGTATTGCAGCGCCACCACATTATAGGGCGGGCTGACCCGCGCCGTGGCGGTGAGGGCGCCGCTGTTGCCGGTGGAGAGCAGTTCGTCGGTCATGGTCTTGTAGGCCAGGATGCCCACGGGCCCGGAGGAGTCGCGCATGTATTCCGCGTCGCACTCCCGCATGGCCAGCAGGCTTTCGCCCTCCGGGCCTTCGGTGATGCCCGGCTGGCCGGTGAGGCGGTTGGCCAAAGCGTAGGCGCTGGCCAGATGGCCGTATTCGTCCGGCCCGCCCAGCGGCGGGGTGATGAGGGCGAACGCCAGCCCCAGCGCCGCCGCGAAGAAGGCAAAGCACACATGAGCCTTCGCACGGCGGGCGAAAACAAGCCACCAGCCGCCCATCACGGCGGCGAACGCCAGCGCCGCCAGCGGCGCGAAGGCCCGCAGGGCATAGCCGGCGCCGGTGTGGTTGGTGATGTATTGCAAGGCCGCGGTGCGGAGGGTCCAGTCGGAACTCAGCCGGTCGGCAAGGGGCATGGCCGGGTCGGCCTGCCCGCCTTCGCCGTAAACAAGGCCCGCCTTATCTTCGGCGGTGGCGGGGGCGAAGGTGACGTGCAGCTGGTAGCCGCTTCCCTTTTCCAGCGTGACGGGCGAGGCGAAGATGACATCCACAAAAGCGCCGTCCAGCAGCATGGTCATGTCGCCGTCGCAGGCGGCGAGGGTCTGGCCGTCGGCGCTCTCCAGCGCCACCCGGAAGGCGCCTTGAGCCACCCGCCCGCCGGTGACGAACATCAGCCGCACGCCGTAGAGGGTCTCTCCTTCGCCGGCGGGCAGGCCTTGCACCAGCCCCGCGGCAGGGTCGGTGGGATACAGGCCCTGCTTTTCCACATATTCATCGTGGACGATCCTGTATTCGCTCTGGTTTTTGCCCGCCTGATGGAGGGTGTAGCCCGCCCAGCAAAGGGCAAAGGCCGCCGCCAGCGCGCAGCACAGCCCGCCCAGCCAGAGGCGGTGTTTTTTGATAAAAGCGCCCAGTCGTTCCATGGCGGGCTCCTTTCCGTCGCCGCGAAAGCGGCGGGTTTTCGACAGGTCTTATTGTACCGCAAAGCGGGGGGAAAAACAACTCGGGCCCGCCAGGGCGCAAAAAAAGGGCGCGGCCCATGGCCGCGCCCTTTTGGGCGATCACTGCTGTTCCTTCATCTTGGCGAAGCACTCGCTGCAATACACAGGGCGGTCTTCGCGGGGCTGGAAGGGAACGCGGGCGACCTTGCCGCAGGCGGCGCAGGTGGCCTCGAACATCTCGCGGGTGCCGCGGGTGGCGTTCTTGCGGGCGTCGCGGCAGGCCTTGCAGCGCTGAGGCTCGTTCTCGAAGCCGCGGCTGGCGTAGAACTCCTGCTCGCCGGCAGAGAACACGAACTCCTTACCGCAGTCTTTGCATACCAGGGTCTTGTCTTCGTACATGGTGAATTTCTCCTCTGATTTGATTTTTGCCCGCGGAAGGATTTTAACCGTCACCTTTGGTTTGGACCAATGCTCTAAGTGTTAAGCTACAGGGGCATATATGCTAAGCCCGAAGGCTCAGTGCGTGGGGTAGCCGCCGCGCAGTTTGCGGCGCAGGCGGGCAAGGGCGTTCTCCACCGCCTTGGGGGTGCAGCCCAGCTGCCAGGCGATCTGGCGGTAACTGCCGCCGGCCAGGTGGGCCGCCAGCACCTTCCGCTCGAAGGGGGAAAGGCGGGTCTGGATGTCCGCCACGGTGGCGCGCAGCTGCTCGCGGTGGATGGCCAGCTCTTCCGGCCCGGGGGCGGGAGAAGCGTCCTCCAGCGGCAGGCTCTGGTTGAGGGGCGCATTCTTCTTGCGCCCCGCCGCCCGGCGGGCCGCCGCGACGGCGTTGCGGATGCACACGGCGGCATAGGTCTCGAAGGACGCGCCGCCGCCGGGGCGATAGGTCTTGATGGCGCCGAACAGCCCGATGATCCCTTCCTGCAAAGCGTCGTCAAACTCCAGCCCCGGGCAGACGGCCCGGGCGGCGGCGCGGCGCAGCAGAGGCATCATGTGGGTGAGCACCGCGGCCACCGCGGCCTCCTGCCCTGCCCGCGCGCGGGCCAGCGTCTGTGACGTGAGATGGATCATAAGACAAAACCTCCGCGAAAGGCGACTTTCGCAGAGGCCAGTCGGGGTCAATTTTTATCTTCTTTAGTTTATCCCACGGCACCCGGTTTGTCAATAGCGTTTTGCCCAGTATCTCACAAAAAAGGTCCGTTTTCTTTGTAGAATTCACACACTTCACCCCTTCTCCGCGCCTCGCCTGCGGCGTCCGCTTGATTTTTCGCCAAAGGCATAGTATAATACATGCGTTGCCCCGCAAAACGCCGGCGTGTCGGAATGGCAGACGATGCGGACTCAAAATCCGTTGGTGGCAACACCGTGTGGGTTCAAGTCCCACCGCCGGCACCATATGAATGAGCCCCACTTTTCGAACTGTTTTATCGAAAAGCGGGGCTCATCGTATGTGGAAAGCCTTGTAACAAGGGGCTTTCTGCTTTTTGTAGCTCCTGATTTGTTTTTCAAAATTTCTCAAATGCAAAAACAATATTTTTATGTCGGGCTGAAATTTAGACAGTGCTTTCCGATAAAGCAGGCTTGTGAGCATCTTCAAATGCCTGTGATGTCTTATCATTCAGCGTTTGGTGAGGCCGCACTTCATTATAGAACCGAATATGCTCCACTACGCTTCTGCAGAAATGTTGTTCAGCGGTATAGTCCTTCCGGTAGGCTTCCTCTCTCTTGAATGTCGAGAAATATGCAATATCGCTGACCCATATCTGGTTTGGATGGCCTGCTGAAATCTCCCGTTTCAGCAGGTTTTGTTGTTCATATTGTTGTTTGCGCTTGAATTGCTTCTTCACATCTACCCGGACACTGCTGAGGCCCATTTCCTGCATGATGGCTAAAATGCGTTTCTTGCTTACATGGATACCGCTGTCCGCCAAGACAATGCGTATCTTTTCCGCACCGAAACGTTGTTCGCTGTCATCAAATACCTGCTTGACCTTCAACATGAGTTGAGCCTGCTCCTCCTCATACTTGCTACGATCTGCTCCACGGAAGACGTGGTTGTAGAAGGTTCCTCTTGCAACCCCCAGCGCATCACAAAGCTCATAAACGCTGTACGGATTATCCGGTCGGTTATATAGTTCCTCCAGGGTGGCCAGCTTTTTCTGTAATGGTACACTGGAAAGATAACCGGATTGATGGATGATTTCCATATAATGCTCCAACTTTTTCAGCCGCCGGGCCATTGCATCAAATTCTGCAGGTGTGCAGGTGCGATTTGGCATTTCGATAGAGCGGTATTCCTTGCGCCATTGATATAGGGTGCTTTGGGAAACATGCAGTTTCTGGCTTAACGCTTTAATAGATTCGCCTTTCACATAACGGCGGATGATTTTGAACTTGAGTTCGGTAGGGTAGGTTGTCGGCATAGACTCAACTCCTTGCAAATGATACCACTATTGTAGCTACTCGTTGCTTAGACAAAAATAGTGTGGTATCATCAAACCAACAATATTTCAAGTTGTATTTAAAATATGAAAGAGCCACTATGGAGTAAGGGGCATTTATTGTAGCGCAAATTGATATATACAGAAATACTTTGTCAAGAAAGCAACAGGAACTTGTAAAACTATAGTGTTGCGATGTTCCAAAAATTCCGAATGCGAAAGCGTTCGGGATTTTTCCTTATTCACTCTTCGCTTTTCACTAACTTCTACCGCTTGCCCGGGATTTTTGAAAGTGGATAAGAGATCGCAAAAGGGAGTCGGTAGTCTTGAGGGGGAGTTTTTTATGAGTATTTTAACAGCAGCCAGTGTGGAGTCCTGTTGGCGTGGATATGAATACTTTAAAGATGGGCGTGTCGCAGGCCTTGAGGAAATTGGAGACGGCCGTTTTCGTGCAGAAGTTTCCGGAAATGGACGTGCTCCTTACAAAGTGGAAATTGATATTGGCCATCCCAGGAAATCCTCTTGCAGCTGCCCGCATGCCGCAGGCAGACGGATTGTTTGTAAGCACATGGTGGCAACCTATTTTTCCGCCTTTCCGAAAGAAGCGCAGCGCTATTATGACGAGCTTCTTCATGCGGAGGATGAGTGGGAAGAAGAATTGGAAAAGCGGGCGGACAGCATGGTTAAATATGTGCGAAGTCTCAAGAAAAGCGAGGCGCAGGACCGATTGCTGGAAGTATTGGAAATGGGGCCGGAATGGCTGTGGGATCGTTTTTTCCGGGACTATGTGGAATAGAGCGATTTCTGGTGTATTGCGCAAATTTTAAAAGATTTATGTAATGTCAGTTAAATGGAAAATCCATGGAATAAATCCGTACTATTGGACATTCAGCGTGTTATACTTTAAAAAAGGCTCGCAGTTGAATGCAAGGAGGGCAAAACATGAATTCCATGGATGAAACCTGCAAATTGGCACATATTTCCGAGGATGGGCTACGCCAGCAAACAGTTTTGGAGCATTTGAATGGAACGGCAAGCCTGGCTGCCGGTTTCGCAGAGCCCTTTGGCGCTGCGGGGCAGGCGTATCTGGCGGGAATGCTGCACGATATCGGCAAATACAGCGATGCTTTCCAAAAAAGACTGGCTGGCGGGCAAAAAACAGATCACTCTACTGCCGGTGCGAAGGAGGCCTTTTCCATGAGGCAGCTGGAGGTGGCATTTGCAGTGGCAGGGCACCATAGCGGCTTGCCGGATGGCGGGGCCCAAAGCGATGCGGAAGGGGCTACCCTGCTTGCTCGCATCAAGAAAACTTCAATTCCTGATTATAGTGAATGGCGGCAGGAGGTAAATCTTCCGGATGCGACGGAAAGAAAGTGCTTTCAGGATGGCTTTTCCACTGCTTTTTATACCAGGATGCTGTATTCCTGCCTGGTGGATGCGGATTATCTGGATACAGAGACCTTTATGAATGGAGGCCCTGCAGCGCGCGGGGGAGCCCAGCCGCCGGAAGAATTGTTTGCTCGATTGCAGGAATATGTTGCGCCCTGGTGGGATGCGAAAAATGAACTGAACAGAAAGCGATGTGAGATTCTTCGTACTTGTATTGAAAAAGGCGAGACCGAGCAGCCTGGCCTTTTTACTCTGACGGTGCCCACAGGCGGAGGCAAGACCGTTTCATCACTGGCCTTTTCTCTGTCTCATGCGGTGGCGCACGGAAAGCGACGGATCGTTTATGTGATTCCATACACGTCTATCATCGACCAGACCGCCGAGGTATTTACCAATGTTTTAGGCGAGGAAAATGTGCTGGAACATCATTCGGGCAGTGATGCGGTGATGGAAGAAAGTCAATCAGATCCCAATACCTATCGCAAGGTACTTGCGACGGAAAACTGGGATGCGCCAGTGATCGTTACCACCGCAGTGCAATTTTTCGAATCGCTGTTTTCCAACCGTTCTTCCCGCTGCCGCAAGCTGCACAATCTGGCCGATAGCGTGATCGTGTTTGATGAGGCGCAGACGATTCCACTGGCTTATCTGCGCCCCTGTGTGGCGTCAATTGGTCAGCTGGTGCGTTATTACGGGGCGAGCGCCGTTTTATGCACAGCTACCCAGCCGGCGTTGGAGCCATTGTTCCGGGAACTGGCTCCGGGGTTGACGCTGCGGGAGATCTGCACCGATACAGCCGGCTTGTACCATTTTTTCCACCGCACAGATCTTCGCAATGAGGGAGAACTCACAGAAGAGCAGCTGGCAGAGAAATTGAACCGGGCGCAGCAGGTGCTGTGTGTGGTCAATCGTCGGGCAACGGCACGGCGGCTGCACAGCAATTTGCCTGCCGATGGCAGCTACTGCCTGACGACGCTTCTCTGTGCAGCCGACCGCAAACGTCTGTTGCGGGAGATTCGTACCCGCTTACAAAATGGACTGCCCTGTCGTGTTGTGTCCACTTCGTTGATCGAGGCCGGTGTGGATGTGGATTTCCCGGCGGCATGGCGGGAGGAAGCAGGGCTGGATTCGGTTTTGCAAACGGCAGGACGCTGCAATCGGGAGGGAAAATATCCGGCGGCGGATAGCGTGGTTTCGGTTTTTCGGTTGAGTGGTCAGCCGGTCCCACAGATCATCCGTCAAAATGCAGGCGCAGCGCGCAGTGTGTGGCGCAGCTTTGAAGACGTCTCACAGCCGCAGGCGATCGAAGCGTATTTTTCACTTTTGTATGCGGTAAAGGGCGAAGATGCACTGGACCAGAAACAAATTTTGAAGGGCTTCAACGAAACAATGGAAGGGCGCGCGCTTCCCTTTGCGACCGCTGCGGAGCGGTTCCATTTGATCGAGTCCGGCGCGGTGACGGTGTATATACCAACAGAAGAGAACCGGGAGTTGCTCACCGCCCTGCGGCAGGGAAATGGCGGACGTTCTTTGTATCGCAAATTGGGGCAATACAGCGTTACGGTGTATCCTGAACATCTTGCGGCGCTGCATGCGGCCGGTGCGGTGGAAGCAGCAGCCGGGGAAGTCTGGATCCTGACGGATGATACTTTGTACAGCCATGAAACCGGCCTTTCTCTGGATGTGGAAGCAGGCAAAGCCTGGATGATTTAAGCAGAGAAGGGCGGCAGGGTTTTTGGCCCTGCCGCCGCTTCTCCATAAAATACATACAATAATTTCTACCCACAGCAATTGCTGACGGTCCTATTATATCCCATCAACGATCAAACTACAACAACTATGAATTTGGAAAATATTTACAATGTAAGCGGTATCGATTGTTGCATAATGATGATTCTTTCTTCTTTGCTTGACGAAAGTAAACAAAAGAGATATTATCGAGATGAAATAAAATACATTCAATAGAAGTTAGGAGTGATGCTGAGTGATCCAATTGGAAGTCTGGGGCGACTATGCGCTCTTTTCCCGCCCTGAATTGAAGGTTGAGCGTATGTCTTATGACGTGCCCACACCTTCGGCGGCGCGCGGGCTGGTGGAGGCGGTTTACTACCACCCCGGCCTGCGCTGGCACATTGATCGGATTTATGTACTCAATCCCATTCGTTTTGTCAGTATACGCCGCAATGAGGTAAAAAGTAAGGTTCTTGCCACAGCAGCCCGCGCTGCGGCGCAGGGAAGTGGACAGCCACTGTATCTGGCTTCGCCTCAGGAAATCGTGCAGAGGGCATCGCTGGTGTTACAGGATGTACATTATGTAATTGAGGCGCATTTTACGATGACAGACCGTGCTGCGCCCGGGGATAATCCCGGGAAGTTTCAGGATATTGTGACTCGGCGTATGGAGCGTGGGCAATGCTATCACACCCCCTACCTTGGGTGCAGAGAATTTCCGGCAAAGTTTCGCCGCTGGCCCGGCGGCGCGATCCCTGCGATCGAAGAGACACGGGATCTGGGGCTGATGCTGTTCGATTTTGATTATTCGGATCCAAAGAATATCACGCCAGCCTATTTCCGGGCCCGTTTGGAGCAGGGCGTTGTAGATGTGGCGGATCGTGAGGTGCTTCGATGATTCTGCAGGCTTTGACAGATTATTATGAGGATTTGCTGGCCCTTGGAAAAATCGCGCGCCCGGGTTGGGCAAAGGCAAAGGTATCGTGGGCACTGGAACTTGGTGACAATGGCGAGCCGCTGGGGTTGCTGCATCTGCAGCAGGAAGTGACGAGGGGCAAGAAAACGGTACTGCTCCCACAGGAGCGGGAGGTGCCGCAGCCGGTTAAGCGGTCATCTGGCGTAGCGGCCAATTTCCTGTGCGATACATCCGGCTATCTTCTTGGGGCTGACGCCAAAGGCAAGCCGGAACGTACCGCAGAATGCTTTGCGGCTTCCCGCATGTTGCATGAGAAAATCCTGAAGGAGGCCCGGAGCCCGTCCGCGCGCGCGGTGCTGGCGTTTTATGAACATTGGGACCCACAGACCGCAAAAGATCACCCGGCGCTGAAAGATGAGTGGGATGAGGTGATGAAGGGCGGTAATCTTCTGTTCTGGTACCAGGGAGGCCCTGTGACGGAAGACACGCAGGTGCGGGAAAGCTGGCAACGTGCCAACGAGCAAAGCGAAGATGCAGAAAATGGGCTGTGCCTTGTCACCGGTCAGCGCGGACCTACGGCCCGTCTGCACCCGAATATCAAAGGTGTGGCGGGCGCACAGACCGCTGGCGCGGCACTGGTGTCTTTCAATGCACCGGCCTTCTGCTCGTATGAGCATGAACAGGGGGAAAATGCCCCGACCGGTGAATATGCATCCTTTGCCTATTCCACAGCCCTCAACGCCCTCATTGCTGACCGCGAGCATACCCGCCGCGCAGGCGATACCACCATCGTCTGCTGGGCGGCGGGTGGACAACCCGCCTATCAGGATTTCATGATGGCGGCGCTGTACGATGACAATGTGAACGAGAGAGAAATCCTGGGGACTATGATCCACCTGTCCAAGGGAGAGCCGGTGGAGTGGCAGAAGCAGAAACTTTCGCCGGATACACGCTTTTATGTGCTGGGGCTTGCCCCCAATGCCGCGCGCCTTTCGGTGCGGTTCTTCTGGCAGAACAGCTTTGGAACGCTCATTCAAAACGTAGCAAAACACTATCGGGATCTGGAAATTGTGCGCCCCTCATTTGACAAATTTCCCACATTGCCGGTCTGGCGGCTGCTGCGGGAAACGGTGAATCAGAACGCCCGCGATCCGCAGCCGAACCCGCGGCTGGCGGGAGATCTCTTGCTGGCGGTTTTGAATGGAACGCCCTATCCGGCTGCCCTGTTGGACGGCGCGGTGCTGCGCATCCGAGCCGAGCGAGAGATCACGCGCGGCCGGGCCGCAATCGTAAAGGCCTGGTATCTGCGTAACACGAAAGACGAACAACTGAAGGAGGTCATGACTGTGGAACTAAACGAGCAAAGTAACTATCTGCCGTATCTGCTGGGGCGGCTGTTCGCGGTATTGGAGGATGTGCAGCAGCGGGCCAACCCCGGCATCAGCACGACCATCAAGGACCGTTATTTCAATTCGGCTTCGGCAACGCCTGCAACGGTATTTCCCCTGCTGATCAACCTGGCGCAAAAGCATCTGACAAAGCTGGATAAGGGGTTGGCCATACACTACAGCCGCAAAATCACCGAGCTGAATTCCCGCATTACCCAAACGCTGCCCACCCGCCTGGCCCTGCCGGAGCAGAGTGCCTTTCAAATCGGCTATTATCACGAAACACAGAAGCGCTATGCCAAGAAGGAGGAAGTATAAAATGTCTGAAATCATTAAAAACCGCTATGACTTTGTGATCCTGTTCGATGTGGAAAACGGCAACCCCAACGGAGATCCGGATGCGGGTAATATGCCGCGCATCGATCCTGAAACGGGGTATGGCCTTGTGACCGATGTTTGCCTGAAGCGCAAGATTCGCAATTATGTGGAAACAGCAAAAGAAGACGCCCCGGGCTATCGGATTTACATCAAGGATCAGGTCCCGCTGCAGCGCAGTGACGCCGAGGCACTGGAGTATTTGAAGGTGGATAAAGACCTGAAGGCGGCCAAAAAGGATGACCCCGCTCTGGATGAAAAAATCCGCAATTTCATGTGCGGCAATTTTTACGACATTCGCACTTTCGGCGCCGTTATGACCACCTTTGTAAAAGGGGCGCTGAATTGTGGGCAGGTGCGCGGTCCGGTGCAGCTGGGCTTTGCCCGCAGTGTGGACCCGATCCTGCCGCAGGAGGTCACTATCACCCGTGTGGCCATCACTACAGAGGCAGATGCCGAAAACAAGGGCACTGAGATGGGCCGCAAATACATCGTGCCGTATGGCCTGTATCGTGCAGAAGGATATGTGTCGGCGAATCTGGCCCGCAAAACGACCGGATTTTCGGAGGATGATCTGCAGCTTCTGTGGCAGGCGATTTTGAACATGTTTGAGAATGACCACAGCGCCGCACGGGGCAAGATGGCGGTTCGAGAGCTGATCGTGTTCCGTCATGACAGCGAGCTGGGCAATGCGCCCGCCTATAAGCTGTTTGATGCGGTACATGTGGAACGCAAGCCGGAGGTAGCCGTGGCACGCTGCTATCGTGACTATCAGGTAACGGTGGAGGACGCCCTGCCTTCTGGAGTGACCTGTGAACGGTTGGGATGATGGAAAGTGAATACCTGCTGCTGTCGGGCATTCAGCATTTTTGCTTCTGCCGCCGCCAATGGGCACTGATCCATCTGGAGCAGCAATGGCGGGAGAATCTCCGAACCGCCGAGGGCAGGCTGGATCATCAGCGCTGTCACGACGAGACGCTGCGCGAAAAACGGAACGATCTGCTGATCGTGCGGGGAATGCGGGTAACATCGCACACGCTGAAGCTGTCCGGCGTGTGCGATGTGGTGGAGTTTTCGCTTGATTCGGAAGGTATTCCTTTGCAGGGGCAGGAAGGCTTGTGGCTGCCCCTGCCGGTGGAATACAAGCATGGCGCCCCAAAGGAAAGCGATGCCGACCGGTTGCAGCTGTGCGCGCAGGGAATGGCGTTGGAGGAAATGCTGGTGTGCAGCGTGCCGCGCGGTGCGCTGTACTATGCGCAGCCACGCCGGCGGGAGCTTGTGGAGTTCACGCCGGAGCTGCGAAAGAAAACGCGCCGCACTGCCGCAGAGATGAACGAATACTTTGCCCGCGGGTATACGCCGAAGGTGCGCCCCGGGAAGCACTGCAATGCCTGTTCGCTGAAGGAAATCTGCCTGCCGGCGCTGTGCAGGAAAAGTGATGTGAATGAGTATATTCACAGACACCTGACCGAGCAGAACGCGGAGGAACTCACATGAGAAAGCTGCTGAATACATTGTTCGTTCTTACACCGGAAAGCTATATTTCGCTGGAGGGCGAAACCGTGGTGGTGAATCAGAATGGAGCAGAGGCGGCACGGTTTCCGCTGCACACGCTGGAGGGCATTCTCACCTTTGCTTATGCAGGCGCATCCCCCGCGCTGATGGGTGCTTGCGCCGAGCGAGGGATCGATCTGGCGTTTTTCACACCCAATGGCCGGTTTTTGGCCCGTACTGTTGGAGAAGAACGCGGCAACGTGCTGCTTCGCCAGCAGCAATATCGAATTGCGGATGATCCCGCGCGCAGCTGCCGGTATGCATGCGGGTTTATCCTGGGAAAAGTGTACAACGCGCGCTGGGTGCTGGAGCGTGCCACCCGTGACCATCCTCAGCGCGTGCCGGTGGAACAGCTGAAAGGGATCTCGTCTCAGTTGGCATCTTCCTTGGTACGGATCCGGGAGTGTGGCGCCTTGGAAGAGTTGCGGGGATTGGAGGGAGAAGCGGCACAAAGGTATTTCGATGGGTTCGGCAGTCTGATTTTACAGCAGCGAACAGACTTTGCATTTACCGGCCGTAGTCGCCGCCCGCCGCTGGACCCTGTCAATGCAGTGCTTTCCTTCGCATATGCGCTGCTTGCCCGGGAATGTGCGTCCGCGTTGCAAAGCGTAGGGCTGGACCCGTATGTGGGTTTTTTGCATCGCCCTCGTCCGGGAAGAAGCAGTCTGGCGTTGGACCTGATGGAGGAACTTCGACCGGTGTATGCCGACCGGTTCGTTTTGTCCTGTATCAACCAGAAAATCGTTACAGGAAAGCATTGCCAGCGGCAGGACAGCGGTGCCGTTTGGCTGACGGAGGAAGGAAGAAGAGCGTTCCTTTCCGCCTGGCAAAAACGCAAACAGGAAACCATCACACATCCATTTCTGGGTGAAAAGCTGCCGTGGGGACTGGTGCCTTACGTGCAGGCTTTGCTGCTTGCCCGTACACTGCGCGGCGATCTGGAGGAATATCCGCCGTTTTTCTGGAAGTGAAGCAAAAGGCGCAAAAGGGGCGTGTGATATGCTGGTGCTGATCACCTACGATGTAAACACAGAAACACCGGCCGGACGCAAACGTCTGCGCAAGGTTGCAAAAATTTGTGTTGACCACGGGCAGCGCGTACAAAATTCAGTGTTCGAATGCCTGCTGGATGCGGCGCAATATGCGGTTTTAAAAGCAAAACTGACGAAGTTGATCGATCCGGAATGCGATAGCCTGCGATTTTACTGTTTGGGGAACTCTTACAAAAGGAAGATGGAGCATATCGGGCGCTGCCCGCAGTGGCCGCAGGACGATATACTGCTGTTGTAGCGGGTGCGAAGGGCAAGCAGACAGGAAAGCACAGGGAGTTTCGCACCAAAAGACAGCTGAGAAACGACGCTAAAAAAGCGCAAAATAGTTCTGACAGAGTCAAAAAGAGGATGATTTATAATATCCGAACGACCAATTTTTGTGTTTGTGCTGCAAAAGGAAACAATATTTTGTGAACTTTTGCCGTCGCCCTCCACGCGGAGGGCGTGGATAGAAATGTGCGGTAACTCACACTGTACCCATCCACGGTCTGTCGCCCTCCACGCGGAGGGCGTGGATAGAAATCACATCTCCGGCACGGCATTTACGCAGCAGAGCGGTCGCCCTCCACGCGGAGGGCGTGGATAGAAATAGACAATTCACGAACCTCACCCTGCAGGTGCTCCAAGTCGCCCTCGACGCGACGGGCGTGGATAGAA
>NZ_CALXHK010000037.1:0-24060 GCF_944388085.1 Candidatus Allofournierella excrementigallinarum
TTTCCTTAACCATCATATAATATTTTCGTCAATTCCTTTATGAAAGCCGTTTTTTCATTTTATCATCTATTAAAATAAATGGATTATTGTTTCTATTTTTTTAGATTTTAGAGTTCTTGCGGCGACAATACTACCTGGTTTCACATTCTTGTCCTGAGTTGCTTTGACCATTTGTTACACGCTGGTCACTGAAGCAACAACGTATCAGCCCCTTTCCAATTTTGATTCATGCTTCCATCTACAACCTTTGCTCATTCGGCAACTGCGCCTATTCACAATTCTCCTTTCAACTCTCTGCTCAACACAACTAAGACACAAATTCTGTTTACTTATGAGCATAGCGTGAACAACACACTGTACGAAGTCTCAATTTCTGTCTTTTTGTTCTCAGCTTCTGCAGCACACATCGAGGGTTGTTCACGCGACGACTTTGAATATTCCGATTGCATCGACTTTCAAAGCTGAGAAATATATTTTTTTCGCCATATTACCCGTTGACTTTATATCGAATATAACATATTATTGGCTTGGAGGGATGTGCCATGAGTGATTTTCAAAAATTTCTTGATCAAGCTCTCGACAAAGTTGATCTTCCAACTGTTGAGGATTCTTCCGAAGTCGAAGCGTATGACATCGATGCAGAGGTACGCGACCTCGTGGTAGATGCCCGCAACGCTTCCAATCTTACGCAAAAACAGCTCGCGCAACGCTCAGGCGTATCGCAGGCTAACATCAGCAAAATCGAAAATGGAAATTATCGTCCCAGCTTATCTACATTAAAGCGCATCGCGGATGCACTCGGGAAACGACTAGTCGTCAGTTTTGAAGATTTGGAGGTGTGACTGTGGCAATCCATATTGAAAGTTTGCAAATCGAACAATTCCGCGGAATTCATCAGCTAGCTATCTCCCATCTGAATCATATCAATTTGATTGCCGGTGACAACAACTGCGGCAAAACCAGCTTTTTGGAAGCACTTTTGCTGCTTCGTAATCCTAGAGATTTCACCAACACCTTACGTATCGCACGCTTGCGCGACAACCTTACCATGTATAGTGGGACCTCTACCTATGAAAGTCTGCTCACTCTATTCCCGCATGATTTTCTGAACGAAGAAGAAACGCGAATGATTGAACTACGCGCCCATTGTGCGGGAATGGATGTCTTTTACTCGCTACAAGGAAAACTTCAAACCATTCTGCTAGATTCAGAAGAGCAGAAATCGCTTCTTCGCTACTACTCGTATAAAGCAAAAGATGTTCTTCCCTCTGAGTGTCAGGCATTTCAAGGGACACTGCTAGTAGGTATCGGCGACAGCCAACAACAAAGCAATATCAGCTTTCACGAATATTCCTTAGTATCCGGTCGGGACGTTGCCAATGATCGATTTCTGAATATGATTTATCTAGCCCCATTTGATCACCTAAGAGGTAGTCTTTTTTCCCGTATATTGACCAATGAATCTTATAAAAATCTGTGCGTAAGTATTTTGCAGCTTTTTGATCCCGGAATCACCGATCTTTTGTTGCTGAAAAACGAAACTACCAACCGCCCTGTTGAGTGTGTCAAGCACAAGGATTTAGGCACTATGCCACTCTCCACCTACGGCGACGGCATCAAAAAAGTATTATCTATTGCTAGCGGAATCGCGAAAGCGTTAAACGGCATCCTGCTGATCGACGAAGTGGAAACCGCAATCCATTCTCGCTATTTTGAAGAGATCTTTCGCTTTATCGCCTCTGCTTGCCGCAAATTCAACGTGCAGGTATTTATCACTTCTCATAGCATTGAAGCAATTGACGCCTTCCTTTCCATTGAGGATTATGATAAGACACCTGTAGAGGAAGATCCCATCAACGTTGTCACTCTCAAAAAAGATGCACACTCATTCCGCAGCTATGCCCGCGTTCTGTCCGGGCATCATGTATATCAGAATCGCGAGCAATTCGGTTTTGAGGTGCGCTTATGAACAAGCTGATTTTATGTGAGGGAAAAACCGACGCCATTTTGCTCAGTTACTACTTAGATCGTGTTCATCACTGGACACCTTGCAAGAAGGGTCCAAAAGAGGTGCGCATTTCCGCAGACGAAATATCTGGCGAATCTGCATATTGGTATCAGCGTGAAGAAGATCGTCTTTTAATTTGCGGTGTAGGCGGAAAAGATAAATTCGGCAGCTTTTTCAAAAATAAAATTGAGCCCGCGATTATCGATGCACACGCATTTTCCAAAGTAGCTCTGGTCACAGACCGCGACGACCGTAAAGAGGAAGATGTCACTTCTGAAGTTTATAGACATTTTGAACGAGTTATCACGCGTGTAGAACAGAACCGCTGGGTCAGCAATCTATATCAAGACAGCTTTGGACAGCAACAGAATTTATCTTTTCTACTTCTAATTATCCCAACCGACCAACAGGGCGCTTTAGAGTCTTTGTTGTTAGAAGCCATCTCGGAAGATCCATACGACCGCGAAATTGTAACACGAAGCAATGCGTTTGTAGCCGAAATTGCTCCTCATGCGGACCGCTATATCGGACATGCTCGTCTGAAACTGAAAGCTCGCTTGGGTGTTACCTGGGCCATCCAATCACCCGGGAAGGAATTCAGCTTTATTGACACACAAATCCGTTCTGTGAAATGGGAACAATCGCAAGTTTTGGCAAACTGCTTTTCTCAGCTGGTTCTGATTTAACGCCTAAACAATTCATACTAGGCAACAATGATGGAAAGATCGCCTGTAACTGTTCGAACATCCGAAATCCGCCCAAATCGATATCTGCCCAAAAAACGACATCTATCTGATCATGTATCGCTTCTGCTATTTTTTGGAAAAACTTTCGTTTCTGCGGGCTTAGGTAGCCCCCATGATAGACCGCAATTTCCTGTGGCTTCAATTCAGAGAGGATAAATTCATCATAGTTCGTTTTATTCTCAACAAAAACGATCCTCTTAACTCCTGTCAAGTCGAAAGAGCGTATCGCATCAATTCCGGAACTAGGCAGTGCAAGTCCGTAAGGGCTCGCGGCATCTATACATATATTTCCGTTTATCGTCTGGATGGTACAGTGTCCCGAAAGCTCATAAAGTTCAGGGCGCACATAGATTCCCAGATATGCCAACCGTTCTCGCTCGCCCATCTCACTTTGCTCACAGGCTTCCTTCAATTCCGCGTTGTATATTGACGCAATCTTTAGAAATTGGTCCCGCACTTCTTTCTCAAAAGTCTTGGTGTTTTGATAACATTTGCTACTAAAGGCCCGCATTGTCATCGGTTCACCATGCAGAGAATCATACATCCCAAAAGCCTTGAGCAACTTATCTAACAGAGATAAATCCTTTTTACAGTAAGGCGGCACCCGAAGCGTTTTTTGTGCCTGGCAAGCAACATCATCTCGCCAGGCCAGAATCCAGTTGGTAGCCACCAAAGAAAGTCGCGTCGTAACCATTCTAGCCACAGTATCCGCAAGCTCTTTCGGGTGTTTTCTACCTGTGAGTTCATAACACTCCGCAAGGTGATCTAAGCTCAGCGCCACACAAGACAACACAGGACGCCCGGCAACCCATTGTGTCGAGACGATGCTTCGCTCCTCCAGGTCTCTTACAATATTGTTCCAGTCGTCTCGTATCTGTGCATCTTCATAGACATACTCAGGGAACTCATTCTTTTCAATTCGCAGCATTACCCTGCGGCGAGAGGTGCCTGGTTGACTTAGATGTTTACTCCCTTCGTACTTATCCAATAAGCGGGACAGAAGGATTTCTTGTTTCACGCAGGCAAAATCTCCTTTCCCCAAGCTTTCGTGTGCATTTGATACTTCTCTTTGATGACCAAATGTGTGCGATCTGCCAGAGGCATAATATCAGGCAATTTATCCGGTGGTGTACAGATGATTGCCTGCAATCCCATCTTTCGCAACAGACGGACACTTTCTATAATGCGGTCACTATCCATTTTATTAAATGCCTCATCGAAAACGACCAACCGCATAGTATTGCTTGCCAGGATGGATGGATTATTGACCTGATACAGTTGAGCGAAAGATGCCAGTACCGCAATGTAGAAAGGTGTTTGTGTCTCACCGCCGGATTTTGTGTTGAGTGTCTGAGAAAGCAGTTGTTTTGACCCATTCTGGTCTGTGGTTTCCAGGTCAAATTTTAGATACGTGCGAAAATCGGTGAATCGCTCGATGTTTTGCAGGAGTTCGCTTTGCTTCCTCGAGTTCGCCTGGGTGTCATCTGACATAGCAATCTGGCTAAACATAGTCTCAATGAGCTTTCCGTATTCCTGCTGGAAAGGCAGTGCAAACAAGCCACCTTCCCCTTCCATCAGTTCTGGCGCCATATCCCGACTGCTGCAATGGGCATTCGGGCATCATAGTGAGTTTCCCAGTCGGATACCCGGCATCTCAGGGTTACGTCTGCCATCTGGACACAGGCGGGCAGTGCTGCATTGGTCAGACCCCTGTTTCGCTGTCCGGCTGGAGTTGTCTGTGAAATATATAGTTTTTGCCATTTCGGCCTTCCCCCACACTCTCGATTAACTGGCGGAAGCTTGACACCAGGAGAAACTATCTCTCTCAGCTCGCACAGTGGTGTCGATATACGGCCGCATGCGGAACGTAATGGTTGGTGTAACGATGTTCGGCCGCTCTGGCGGATAAGCCGTAGATGGTGAACATATGCTGGAATTCTGCCTACTGTCTGGGTGATGAAGCCCCACGGTACCGGCAGGCAAAGCAATACAATGGAGGCAACTCAAATGAACAAGAAACAATTTGTGCTAATCATGACCGACACTCAGCGGCTGGACATGGTGAGCTGCTACGAGGATAAAGGGATTAAGACCCCCTGTTTGGACGCTCTGGCTGCAGACGGCATCAAGTTCAACAAGGCCTACACGGCACAACCGGTGTGCGGACCTGCCCGATCCGCAATATTCACTGGCCAGTTCCCCTGTATCAATGGGTCATACACCAATAGTGTGGCCCCTGGGTTAAACGTGCCGACCATTGGCCGTCGCTTGTCTGACAAGGGGATACATACTGCTTACATCGGTAAATGGCACCTGGACGGCGGCGACTATTTTGGCCTTGGAACTGCGCCTGAAGGCTGGGATGCCTCTGTCTGGTACGATATGCGCAACTATCTGGAGGAGCTCACCGAGGAGGATCGCCGCAAGTCACGCCAGCCGACCGTTATGGAACAAGAGGGCATTGCTGCGGAGTTCACCTTTGCCCATCGGTGTGCCGACCGGGCTATCAACTTCATTCGTGACCGCGCGGATGAGGACTATTTCCTGGTGGTGAGCTTCGACGAACCCCATGACCCTTCTCTCTGCCCAGAACCCTACGCTTCTATGTACCGGGAATTTGAGCTTCCCAAGCGGCCCAACATATACGATACACTTGAAAACAAGCCTACTCACCAACAAGTGTGGGCCGGGCCGCGGCGTTTTCAGGATCGGGAGGCCCTGCGCCTGAATGCCTGGGCCCTCTTCGGTTGCAACAGCTTTGTTGACCACGAGATTGGTCGCGTGATCGACGCCCTCAACGCGCAGCCGCAGCCGCCAGCGGTTCTCTACACCACCGATCACGGGGATATGCTGCAGTCCCACTGCCTGTACGCCAAAGGGCCGGCAGCCTACGAGGAAATCTGTCATGTGCCTTTTCTTCTGTGGGGGTTCGGACAGGGTGAGGTAGAGACGCCGGTATCCCACATTGACATCGCTCCTACCCTCTGGGATTTCTTCGATTGTGGCGAAAAGCCTATGATGCTACAGGGCGAAAGTCTGCTCCCCCTGCTGAAGGGAGAACAGCCCGCCTCTCGAGATGTATTCATCGAATTCGGTCGCTATGAGGCCGACCATGATGGCTTTGGGGGCTTTCAGCCCATGCGATGCATTTTTGATGGGCGCTATAAACTGGTGCTAAATCTGCTCTCGGAGGATGAGTTGTACGATCTGCAAACCGATCCCTATGAGATGGACAACCGACTGGAAGACCCGCTGCTTCGGACAGTGAGGGACGAGTTGCTCGCTCGCCTGCTGGCACACATGAACCAGGTGCGGGATCCCTTGCGGGGCTACTACTGGGAACGACGGCCCTGGAACACCGATACCAATGCCGCTACCTGGGACTATACCGGCTTTACCCGTCAGCGCAGCGAGCCCGACTATGAGAAGTCTCAGCTGGACTATAACACCGGTCTTGTACCGGAGGAGCTTGTCCGAAAAAAATTCTAGTATCTAGAGCGCAGCAAATTTTCCGGCCAGGCATAGCCAAGGTCTGCCAATACCCGTGCCGGATAGTGTATTCTTTCTCTCCCATGTCAATCTGCTAAGTACAGCCGTTGGATCACCGTTGCTTCCCGGCATCGAGCGTTGTGGATACAGCGGTAATGGAACGCTCTATCTTTTAGGCGAAGCCTCTGTTTAAACGAATCTACGCCCTATTGAAGCCAATTTGCCAGATTATATCAATAGCTTTTCCAAAGATACTCGTGAAATCATAGGCATCCATGAAATTTTCCGGGTAATTGATTGTCTAATCAAGGGCGAATCTGCTTATCTGTTTGGGCAGCTTTTATCAGAGTTTGAGTTGAACAATAATGTGTACTGCCAACGATTCAACTCAACAACCGCCATGTTCCTTTTCAGTACTGTGAAATGTGACCACCATTTGACCACTACTCATGCAAAAGCCCGCGAAGCCAGTTCTGAAAAGGCTTCGCGGGCTTTTAATATAAGTTTTCTTATTTGTGCACAACCGACGAAAAACGGCTTGAAACCGCCATTTTCTGTTGACCGTCTGGGAACTCCGACCCGGAAGGCCGCTGGTTCGAATCCAGTCGGGCGCACCACGTCAGAATGGACTTTGCTCCATTCAAAAAGCCCAGCCGAAAGGCTGGGCTTTTCTTATGCCGCTCCGTCATTCCTCCTCTTCCCCACAAAATTTTGCTTCGCAAATTTTTGCGGGGCCCCGCCCGCTTTTTTGCTCTTGTGCGCCGGGGGAAAAGGTGGTATAATAGTCCCGTTCCAATAGGAGCTTCGTTTGATACATTATCGCCAACAAGTGTATGCTTGTTGGCGCTTTTTGTTGCAGCGCAGGAGGAAGCGATGACAAACAACGACTTGACCAAAAACCGATTTCTGGCGGGGCCCATCCTGCCGCCGCTGCTGTGGTTCGCCTTTCCGCTGATGCTCTCCCAGCTGCTGCAGGCCTTCTACGGCGGTGTGGACCTGATGGTGGTGGGGCAGTATTCCTCCACCGCCAGCGTCTCCGCCGTGGCCACCGGCAGCCAGATCATGCAGGCCCTCACCGTGCTGATCGCCGGCCTGACCATGGGCGTGACCGTGCTGGTGGGCAAGGCGGCGGGCGCGGGCGATGCCGACGCGGCGGGCCGGGTGGTGGCGGGCCAGCTGCGGCTGTTCGCCCTGCTGGCGGCGGCGCTCACCGCCGGGATGCTGGCCTTCGCCCCCGCCATCGTGCAGTGGATGAACGTGCCCGCCGAGGCGGTGCCCGAGACTCTGCGCTATGTGCGCATCTGCTCGGGGGGCATTCCGTTCATCGCCGCCTACAACGGCATCAGCGGTGTGTTCCGGGGCCTGGGCAACTCCCGCTCGCCCTTTCTGTTCGTGCTCACCGCCTGCCTGGTGAACGTGACGCTGGACCTGGTGTTTGTGGGGGTCTTTCATCTCAACGCCTCCGGCGCGGCGCTGGCCACTGTCATCGCCCAAGGCTCCAGCGTGCTGTTCTCCCTGGTCTACATGCGCCGCCATCCCCTGCCCTTCCCGGTGCGGGGCCGCCGCAGGGACGTGCCCCGGGCGGTGGGCAGCATCCTGCGGCTGGGCGCCCCCATCGCCCTGCAGGACTTTTTGACCACCATCTCCTTTTTGATCATTACCAGCATCGTCAACTCCCTGGGCCTGGTGGCCTCTGCCGGGGTTGGCATCTCGGAAAAGCTGTTCGTCTTTCTGTCCATCGTGCCCATCTCCTTCATGTCGGCCCTGTCCACCTTCGTGGCCCAGAACATGGGCGCGGGCCAGCCCCTGCGCGCCCGCCAGGCCCTGTTCGCGGCCCAGAAGGTCTCCCTGTGCTTCGGGGCGGCCATCTTCACCCTCACCTTCTGGGGCGGCGGGCTGCTGGCCGCCCTGTTCAGCCGCGACGCGGCGGTCATCGAAGCCGCCGCTCTCTACATGCGGGGCAGCGCGGCGGAGCACCTGCTCAACGCCTTCGTCTACTGCATGCTGGGTTACTTCAACGGCCGCGAACACACCGCCTTTGTGATGGCGCAGGGGCTGTTCACCGCCTTCCTGGTGCGCATCCCCCTGTCCTACCTTCTCAGCCGCCTGCCGGGCGCGGGCATGCTCACCATCAGCATGGCCATCCCCGCCACGGCCCTGGTCAGCCTGGCGCTGTGCGCCGGCTATCTCCTGCTGCTGCGCCGGCGGGACAGCGCCGCCGGGGCCGCGGACTGAACCGCTCTGGATCTTTCCCCCTGGCTGCCTTATGATAAAGGCAGGACCCATTCGTCCGAGGAGGCTTTTATGAAAGACGGCGCCCAACTGGATCTTTCCGCCTGCTGGGCGGCGGCGCCGGGCATCGGGCGGCCCATCCGCTGAGGGGGGCGCGCCTTGCATTTTTTGTTTTTAAAGTGCTATAGTGAAAGAAAGCCGTCCCCTTTGCGGGCCGGCCTTCCCGCGTTTGGAAAGGAGTCCTTCTGATGCGCATCGTTGCAGCCGCCCAGTGGCTGCCCGCGGGCGGGCGTTTCGTCCGGTTCGCGCTCTCGTCGCTGTTTTCCGCCGGGGTGGACCTGGCCGCCTTCGAACTGCTCTGCCGCCTGCTGGAGGACGCGGCGGGCGAGGCCGCGGCCATCGTTGCCGCCACCTGCATCGCCCGGGCGGCCTCCGCCCTGGTGAACCACATCATCAACTACGTCCTCGTGTTCCACAGCCATGCCGCCCGCGGGCGGGCCGCCGGCCTCTACGCCCTCATCACCGTGGGCAAGACGCTGTGCAGCGCCCTGCTGGTGGCCGCCGCCGCGGCCCTTGTGCCCGCCCTGCCGCGGCTGGGCGCAAAAATGGCCGCCGACGTGCTGCTTTTTTTCGTCAACTACCTGCTGCAAAAAGCCTTTGTCTACTGAATGGAGGGACCTTATGAAACTGCTCATCGTGCGCCACGCCGACCCGGACTATTCCATCGACTCCCTCACCCCCGCCGGCTGGGAGGAGGCCGCCCTGCTGGCCCGGCGGCTGAGCCGGCTGGAAGTGGCGGCATTTTACGTCTCGCCCCTGGGCCGCGCGAAGGACACCGCCAGCCTCACCCTGAAGGCGATGGGCCGCACCGCCGCCGAGTGCCCCTGGCTGCGGGAGTTCGACGCCCCCATCCACAAGCCCGGCGCGGAAGGCCAGTCCATCCCCTGGGACTGGCTGCCCGCCGACTGGACCGCCGAGCCCCGTTTTTTTGACCGCAGCGCCTGGCTGGAGGCCGAACCCATGGCGGCCGCGGGCGTGGCGGAGCAGTATCACTGGGTGACGCGCTCCCTGGACGAGCTGCTGGCGGCCCACGGCTATTGCCGGGAGGGGGAGATCTACCGCGCCGAACGCCCCAACACCGACACGGTGGTGCTGTTCTGCCACTTCGGGGTGGAGTGCGTGCTGCTGAGCCGGATGCTCAACCTCTCGCCCATGGTGCTGTGGCACGGCTTTTGCGCCGCGCCCTCCTCGGTGACCACCCTCGTCACCGAAGAGCGCCGGGAAGGCGAGGCCTGTTTCCGGCTGGGAGCCTTCGGTGACACCTCCCACCTTTACGCCGGCGGGCGCGAGCCCAGCTTTTCCGCTCGGTTCTGCGAGATGTATTCCCTCGCCGGCCAGCGGCACTGACAAAACCGGAAAAGGGGCTTCCCCGGGAGGGCGCGCTCCTTTTTCATCCTGCAGGGGCGGCGCGTCAAGAGATCATGCAGGCCCGATAAGCCTCCTGATAAACATGCTTCCTTTTAACGGCATCGTCTTTTTGCCGCAAAGCACAAGATGGGGCTTGTACAAAACGGCCCATCCTTGTGCATCTCGCCCATGACCGGGCCCAAAACTTCATCGCTTTTGCGCATAGCCCCCGCCGCTGTTTTCGTGTATGCTTAGAAAACAGTGTTCAAGCGACGGAGAGCAGCACGAAACAGTCCCTGTTTTGTGCTGCTCTTTTTTTGTCGGGAAAGAGGTCAGGATGAAAAAAGCCCTTCGCCGCGCCGCCCTGGCGCTGGCCATTGTTTTCAGCGCGCTGGCGCTGCTTTTTGCCGGGTATGCGGCCTATCTGCAGCTGCAGTATTACCGCATCGAGGACGGCCTTGCCCTGGAGGTGGCCAGCGCCCCCGCCGAGACGCTTGCGGCGGGCGGGGAATATACCGCCGTCACCTGCAACCTGGGCTTCGGGGCCTACGGGCCGGGCTACTCCTTCTTCATGGACTCCGGCGTGATGGCCGACGGCACCCCCACCCGGGGCCTTTACGGCAAGGCCCGAAGCCGCGAGGACGTGCTGGCCAACACCACCGCCGCGCTGAACGCGCTGGAAGGGCTGGACGCCGACCTGCTGCTGTTGCAGGAGGTGGACTACGACTCTCACCGCAGTTATTTTGTGGACCAGCGGCAGATGGCGCTGGACGCTTTTCCCGGCTACGGCTCCATCTGGGGCCAGAACTTCCACAGCGGGTATCTCGCCTATCCCCTCGCCGACCACCACGGCGCGGTGAACGCCGGGCTGCTCACCCTCACCCGCTGCGCCGCCGAAGAGGGCGTGCGCCGCAGCTACCCGGTGGACGAGAGCTTCTTCGTCAAGTTTACCGACCTGGACCGCTGCTTCACCGTGCTCTACCTGCCGGTGGAGGGCGCCGAGGGCCGGCTGGCCCTCATCCACAGCCACATGTCCGCCTACGACGAGGGAGGCGCCGTGCGCGCGCAGCAGCTGGAGATGCTGTGCGGCGTGATGGAGGAGGAGTATGAAAAGGGCAACTACGTCATCGTGGGGGGCGACTTCAACCACGCCCTCTACGGCACCGGGCACGCCTTCCCCAGCCAGCAGCAGTTCCCCGGCTGGGTGCAGGCCCTCTCCGACGCGGACCTGCCGGAGCATTTCTCCTTCGTGGCGGCGGACAACGGCTTTGAGGTGGCCACCTGCCGCGGGGCGGACATCCCCTACGAGCCGGGGGTGAACTACACCACCGTGGTGGACGGCTTCATCGTGTCGGACAATGTGGCCGCCCGCGCCGAGAACATCGACGCGCAGTTCGCCTTCAGCGACCACAACCCGGTGGCCCTCACCTTCCGCCTGGCGGCGTGAGCGAAAGCAGCAAAAAACGGACCGTGCCACGGGCCCGGATATGCCATCCAGGGGCGGCGGCGGAGCGTTTTGCTCTCGCCGCGCTTTTTTTGCCCCTTTCGTTTGACCGGGGCCAAAAGGGGTGTATACTGAAGACAAGACACCAAAAAGGAGGCAGCCGTCATGTGCACCAGCATCGCTTTTTTTGAGCAGAAACTTTTCGGGCGCAACCTGGACCTGGAGGTATCCTTCGGGCAGCGGGTGGTCATCGCGCCCCGTTCCCTTGCGTTTCCCTTCGCCCACCGCCCCGCCCTGACGGAGCATTACGCCGTGGTGGGCATGGCCAGCGTGGCCGGCGGCCTGCCTCTTTTTGCCGAGGGCATGAATGAGAAGGGCCTTTACATGGCCGGGCTGAATTTCCCGGGCAACGCCCACTACTTTGCCGACGAGGGGGCCGGCCCCGATCACCTTGCGCCCCACGAGCTTTTGTGGCTGGTGCTGGGCGGCTGCGCCAGCCTGGCCGAGGCCAGGGCCCTGCTGGAGGGGGTGCAGGTGTGCGCCATCCCCTTTGCGCCCGGCCTGCCTCTGGCCCCGCTGCACTGGCACGTGGCGGACGCCACCGGCGCGCTGGTGTTGGAGTCCACCGCCGGCGGCCTGCATCTCTACGAGGACAAGGCCGGGGTGCTGACCAACAACCCGCCCTTCCCCTTCCACCAGACCAATCTGGCGAACTATATGAACCTCTCCCCCCGCCAGCCGGAGAACCGCTTCGCGCCGGGCCTGCCCCTTTCCTGCTTCGGCCAGGGCATGGGGGCCATCGGCCTGCCGGGGGACGCCTCCCCCGCCTCCCGCTATGTGCGGGCGGCGTTCTTCAAAGAAAACGCCGCCTTCCCCGCCTCCCGCCCCGGCCAGGTGATGGAGTTCTTCCACGTCCTTGAGGGGGTGGCCATGGTGCGGGGCAGCGTCGTCACGCCGGAGGGCGCGCTGGACGAGACCCTCTATTCCAGCTGCGCCGACGCCGAAGAACGCGTCTACTACTGGCGCGCCGCCGCCGCCAGCCGCATCAGCGCGGTGCGCATGACCGAAGAGGCCTGCCGGGGCGATAAGCTGCTGGCGGCGGACCCCGAGGAGGCCCCCGCCTTCGCCTTTACCGCGCTCCAGCCTCTGGCCTGAAGGGAAGGGCCGGGGCCCCGGCCGCAAGGCGCGCACCGGCGGGGCTTTGCGGCAAAAAGCAAGGCCCCCCACGAAAAGCATGGCCAGCGCCAGCAGCTTGTAGGCCGTCTGGCTGCGCCAGCTGTCGCCGAAGAGGCAGGCCACGTTGGAGCGGGCGTAGAAGAGGACGCCCAAAAAGGTGGAGAAGCTGAACAGCCACAGCACCGCCGCCACCGCCACCAGCGCCACGGTGGACCACCGCGGCGGGATGGAAAAGGCGTTCTCAAAGGAAGACGAGATGGAGTTGCCGATGACCTGGCTGATGCCGCACCAGCACACAAGGCCGGAAACCGCGAACAGCACGGCGATCGCCGGGCGGCGGGATGGAAAGCAGGTCGCCCCACAAAAAGTTATAGATCGCGGTCAGAACGGCCATGGAAGGGATCCCTTTCGAATGCGGCCCAGGGGCCGTTTGTCGTGCAATGTGTCAGTATATCCGCCGGGGGTCCTGTTTGCGAGCGCCGGGGCGAAAGACGGCCCTTCCCCGCCGGGAAGGGCCGTTCTCGTCTCGCTTATGTCCGGAAACACTTTTTCAGCGCCCGGTATTCGCCCAGGGCCAGCAGGGTGCCGTCCTTGGGAAGCACGGTGTAAGGGGTGATCTGGGCGTCGATGGCCCCCTCCCGCTTGACCGCCAGCAGGTTGATGTTGTGGATGCGGCGCACGTCGATCTCGCCGACGGTCTTGCCCGCCCACTCGGCGGGCACCTCCACCTCCACGATGGCGTTGTCGGCGTCCAGCTCGATGTAGTCCAGAAGATGGTCGGAGCCATAGCGCACCGCCGCCCACTTGGCCAGCTGCTTTTCGGGGTAGAGCACCTCGTCCGCGCCGTTGCGCAGAAGGAACTTGGCCTGCACGTCCCGCTCGGCCCGGGACACCACCTTCTTTGCCCCCAGCTCCTTGAGCAGCGAGGTCGTTTCCAGCGAGCTTTGGAAATTGTCGCTGATGGCCACGATGCAGACATCATAGTTGCCCACGCCCAGCTCCTGCAAAAATTCGCCGTTGGTGCTGTCGCCGATCTGGGCGTTGGTGACCACGTTGAGCACGGCGTTCACCTTCTCCTCGTCGTCGTCCACCGCCATGACCTGATGGCCCTGGGCGTTCAGCTGCATGGCCAGATGGCGGCCGAAGCGGCCCAGGCCGATGAGCAAAAAGGATTTCATAAAAAACTCCTCCTTTAACCGATGGTGATGCGCTCCTGCGGGAGCTTGCTGCCAGTCTTGGCAGCGCCCGCCAGCGCGGCGTAGATGAGGGTGAGGCCGCCCACGCGGCCCATGTACATCAGGAAGATGAGCACCCCCCGGGAAACAAGGCCGAGGCTGGGGGTCAGCCCCAGGGAGAGGCCCACCGTGCCCACCGCCGAGGCGGTCTCAAACAGGCAGTCGGCCAAAGGCAGCCCCTCCACCGAGCTGATGATGAAGCCGCCGAAGAAAAACAGGGTGAGATAGAGCAGCAGGATGGCCGCCGCGTCGCAGGCGGCCTTGACGCTGATGCGCCGGCCGAAGAAGCGGCCTTCCTCCCGCCGCCGGAACACGGCGATGGCGTTGGCGAAGAGCACCGCCACGGTGGTGGTCTTCATGCCGCCGGCGGTGGACCCCGGCGAGCCGCCGATGAGCATGAGCACGATGGTCACCGCCAGGGCAAGGCCGCTCAGAGAGGTGAGGTCGGCGGTGTTGAAGCCGGCGGTGCGGGGGGTGACGGACTGGAACAGGCTCATCCACACCCGCTCGCCCAGGGGCAGGGCGGAGAACTCGTCGAAGAAGAACCACGCCGCCGGCGCCACGATGAGCACCGCCGTGGTGACCAGGATGACCTTGCTCTGCATGCGGTAGTGGTGCAGGCGGAATCCGTTGGTGCGGATGTCGTCCCAGGTGAGGAAGCCGATGCCGCCCACCACGATGAGGCCCATGATGACCAGGTTCACCACCGGGTCGGCCCGGTAGGCGGTGAGGGAGGCGTATTCCGCGCCCGGCGCGCCCATCAGGTCGAAGCCCGCGTTGCAGAAGGCGGAGATGGAATGGAACACCGCCATCCAGACGCCTCTGAGGCCGAAATCCCGCACGAACACCGGCGCAAGGCAGGCTGCGCCGATGCCCTCGACCAGGAACACCGCCCGCAGGATGAAGCCGGTGAGCCGCACGATGCCGCCCACCTTGGGGGCGGAGATGGCCTCCTGCATGGTGCCCCGCTGCATCAGCGAGATGCGCCGCCCGGCCACCAGGGCGATGGCCGAGGCCACCGTGACCACCCCCAGGCCGCCGATCTGGATGAGCAGCAGGATGACCGCCTGGCCGAAATACGACCAGTAGGTGGCGGTGTCCTGCACCACGAGGCCGGTGACGCAGACCGCCGAGGTGGCGGTGAAGAGCGTCTCGTCAAAGGGAGTGACGCGGCCGCTCTGGGAAGCAAAGGGCAGCATCAGCAGCAGCGCCCCCGCCAGAATGACCGCAGCGAACAGAAGGATGATGATCTGAAAACTCGTCAGACGCCGCAACGGCGCAATGTCCATTTTAAAAGCCTCCGTTTTTTTGCCGGGCCTGAGGGGCCCCGGCTTTGGGTCATTATCCCACAGTATACCCCATTCGATGCCGGTTGTGAAGAGCATTTTTCGTAAAATTTTTCCCGCGGGCAAAAGGGCGGAGCGGCGCAGCGCGCCGCCCCGGTTTCAGGGGGTTTTTTCCTCCAGGTCGCGGGCGGTGACGGCCCGGTAGGGCAGCCAGACATAGTGGCCGTCCTCCAGCTCCACCGCCCCGGCGGGGTCGGAGCCGTCGGCCAGCGCCAGCACCAGGTCCAGCATGGCCCGGGCGATGCCCGCGCCGTCGTTGCGCACGGTGCCGTAAAGCTCCCCCGCCGCCACCGCCTCCAGGGCGGGGGCGGTGGCGTCCACCCCCACCACCAGCGGCAGGTCCTCCTCCGCCTGCTTGAAGGCGTCGATGGCCCCGAGGGCCATGTCGTCGTTGTTGGCGAACACCACCTCGATGGCGTCCCCCATCCCTTCCTCCAGCCACTGCCGGGCCTTGGCCATGGCCTGGCCCCGCTTCCAGTTGGCGGTGTCGCTGGCCAGCTTTTCCACCGCCACCCCCGCGTCGGTGAGGGTCTTGACGGCGTACTCGGTGCGCAGCATCGCGTCCTGATGGCCGGGCTCGCCCTCCAGCATCACATACTGCAGCACCCCGTCGCCGTTGCGGTCCAGGGCGGGGCCGGCCTGCCAGGCTTCCAGCACCAGCCGCCCCTGCAAAACGCCCCCTTCCACCGCCTTGGCGCCCACATAATAGGCGTGTTCCCAGCGCAGCATGTCCTCCGCCACCGGCTGTCGGTTGAAGAAGATGAGGGGCACGTCCGCCTTCCGGGCCTTGTCGATGAGCACGGCGGCGGTGCGGTCCACGATGTTGACGCACAGCGCGTCGCACCCGCGGCCGATGAGGCTGTCGACCTGTTCCAGCTGGGTGGTCTGGTTCGAGCGCCCGTCCACCACCGAGAGGTTGATGCGCATCCCCCTCTCCTGCTCCTCCTCCCGGGCCATCCGCTCCAGCTCGGCGGCGATGGTGGAGACGAAGGTGTCGTCCTGGGTATAAAGGGCCACCCCCACCCGCAGCACCGGGGGCTCCGTTTCCGCCGCGCCGCAGCCGGCGGCCAGCGCGGCCAGCGCCGCGCAGAAGACCCCCGCCGCCTTACGACGCCACCGGGAACAGCAGCTTTTGATTGTCCGGTTCATAGATGTCCTCCCCCCGCAGGATGGAAAAGTCCAGGGTCTGGGGCTGCCAGCTTTCGCCCCGGGCGATGCGCACCGCCCCCTCCACCGCCAGATACCCGGCGGCAAAATCGCTCCACACCGCGCTGGCGGAAAGGGTCCCCCTCTCCAGCGCCGCGGCGATGGGCCCGGTGGAGCCCGCGCCGTAGAGGGCGGGGGCCAGGCCCAGCTTGTCCTTTGCGGCGGCCGCCGCCTCGGTGGCCGCCGGCTCGAACAGCAGCACCGCCGCCGCGCCGGTTTCGGCCAAAACCGTTTCCAGCGCGGCCTGCCCCCGGGGGGCGGCCTCGTCTACCCGGGCGCCCGCCTCCTCCAGCGCCGCTTTGGCGGCGGCAAGGCGGGCGCTCACCCCCGCCGAGCCGGGGACGCTGTCCACCAGCAGCACCGGCCCCGCCGGGGCGTCCGCCAGGGCCGCTTCGGCCAGCGCCCGGCCCAGGGCCTCGTTGTCGGGGCAGACGGAGGCCGCCCCGCCGGCGGATTCCAGCGTGATGACCGGCGTGCCGGGCCCGGCGGGCAGCTCGCCCGCCGGGATGACCACCAGCACGTCCGCCCCCCGCTGGGCCTCATACTGCATCAGGCCCGCCTGTTCGGCGGCGTCGTTGTCCGCCGTGAGGGCCACGATGCGCACCTCCGCCCGCAGCTGGCCCGCCGCCTGCTCCATGCCTAAGCGCGCGTTGGCCCAGGCGGAGCCGTCGGCGCTGCGCAGGATGACCGACACCTCCACCGGCTCGGCCTCCCGCCGGGCGAAGGGCAGCTGGGGCCAGGCCAGGGTGAGCGCCACCGCCGCCGCCAGCGCCACCAGCACCAGCAGCTGCCACAGCGCGTTGGTCCTTTGTTTGTTCATGGCTCTTCCTCCCGTTGCAGCCGCGCGGCCTCCTCGGCGGTGAGGGCGGGCAGCCGGATGCGCACGGTGGTGCCCTCGTCCGGCTCGCTGAACACCTCAAGGCCGTAGCCCTCGCCGAAGGTGAGGCGGATGCGCCGGTGGACGTTGCGCACCCCGATGCCCGACCCGCTGGACCGGGTCTGGGGCCGGCTCTCGTCCAGCAGGCGCTCCACCACTTCGGGGGGCATGCCCACCCCGTTGTCGCTCACGTCGATGACCAGGTCGCCGCCCTCCCGCTTTGCGGCAACGGTGATGCGCCCGTCCTCCTCGCAGCCGGCCATGCCGTGGTAGATGGCGTTCTCCAGCAGGGGCTGCACGATGAGTTTGAGGGTGTAAAGGCCCTCGGTGCCTTCTTCGGCGCGCACCGAGGCGGTGAACCTGTCCTGATAGCGGATCTGCTGGATGGTCATGTAGTGGCGCGCGTGCTCCAGTTCGTCCGCCAGGGGGATGAAGCTGCGCCCGCGGCTGAGGGCGATGCGGAACAGCCGCGCCAGCGAGGTGACCATCTGGATGGCCTCGTCGTAGCGGCCGGCCTCGGTCATCCAGATCACCGAGTCCAGGGTGTTATACAAAAAGTGGGGGTTGATCTGGCTTTGCAGCACTTCCAGCTCGCTGCGGCGCTTGCGCTTTTCCTGCAGGATGATGTCGTCCATCAAATGGCGCATGGTGGACACCATCGACGCGATGGAGTGGGCCAGCCGCCGCACTTCGTAGCAGCCGTCCTCTTTGATGGCCACCTCCCGGGCCCCGGCCTCCAGCTCCTTCACCGACTGCTCCAGCCGGCGGATGGGGTCGGAGATGCGCGCCGAGATGCGGAAGTTCAGAAAGGCCATCAAAAAGGCCGAGAACAGCAGCATGGAAAGGCCGAACAGGAAGATGTAGCCCCCGTCGTCCCCCGCGCCGGCGCGGGGCACCACGCCCACCAGCTTCCAGCCGGTGTAGCCCACGGTCTTGACGGTGACCAGCCTTCTTTCCCCCTGGAAGGTCTCGGTATGGGCGCCGTCGGGAAGGGCCGCGTCGGCCAGGTTGTTCTCGGTGTCCAGCCCCGCGTAGATGAGCTGCTGGCGGGGGTGGTAGATGAGTTCGCCGGACGCGTCGGTGAGGTAGATGTAGCCGCCGCCCGCCAGCTCCACGTCCCGGCAGACCTGCTCGATGCCGGAAAAGCCCATGTCCACCAGCAGCACGCCGCTGTAGGTGCTGCCCTCCCGGGTCAGTTGCACATACCGGCTCAGCGACACCACCCAGCGGAAGTTCTCATCCGGGTCGGCGAAGAGGCGCTGGATGTGGGGGGTGGAAAAATGCAGGTTCTCCATCTTGTCCAGCGCCGCCTGATACCAGCCGGAGGAGGCGGGGTCCGCCCCCTCCTTCAGGGCGGTGAGGGGGGTGCCCGCCACCAGCGCGCCCCTGCTGTCGAACACGGCGATGGAGACCAGCTCGTCCCGGTTCTCCTCATACAGCAGCTCCATGCCCGGCTCCAGGCTCTGGGTGGCCAGGTCGGCGTTTTTGATGATGCGGTAATACATGGTGTCGCTCACCCGCATCATCCGGCGCAGGTAGCTGTCCATGTTCATGTTCACCTGGGCCAGCACCCGCTCGGTGTTCTCCCGCACCAGCTGCTCGGTGCCCGCGGAGTAGCGCCAGACGAGGCTCAGGCCCATGAGCACCATGCCCGCCACCGCGGCCGCGGTGAAGGACAGGGAGATGACCATCTGGATGCTCATGGTGCGGTAGCGCCCCGAGAGGGACGCCGCCGCCCGGGCAAAGAGTTTTTTCACGCGAGGCTCCCTCCCTTGCCGAACACCGCCGTCTTCAGGCCTGGCCCGCCCGGTACTTCGAGGGGGTCACGCCGAAGTGGCGCTTGAACACATAGCTGAAATAGTTGGGGTCGGCGTAGCCGGTGCGCTGGGCGATGAGGTAGGTCTTTTCCTCGGTCTCCCGCAAAAGGCGCGCCGCCTCGTTCATCCGCCGCTCGGTGACGCAGGCGGTGAAGCTCTGGCCGGTCTCCCGCTTGAACAGGGTGGAAAAATAGGTGGGCGAAAGGTGCAGGTGCTCGCACACCGCCTCCACCCCCAGGCCGCTGTCGGCAAAGTGGGCGGCGATGTAGGCTTTGGCCTCGTCCACCGTGCGGCCGGCGCTGTCGGTGCGGCGGCGGCCCAGCAGCTCCCGCAGGCGGCGGCAGCGCTCGGTGAGCCACTCCCCCAGCCGGTCCAGGCTGGCGAACTGGGCCGCGGGCACCGCGCCCGCGAAGCCCGGCCCGAACACGTCCTCCACCTCCACGCCGCCCGACCGGGCAAGGCGCACCAGGCAGGTGACGATCTCCAGCACATACAGCTGGCACTGGGCGGGCGGCAGGCGGCTGGCCCGCACCCGGTCCAGAAGGGCGCGGAGGGTCGCGTCCAGCTGCTCCTCGGTGCCCAGCTTCACCGCCGTGGCCAAAGCGCGCTGGTCCTCGTCGTCCAGCGAGAGGCGCAGGCTGGCGTCCGGCTCCAGGTCCCCGATGTAGAGCACCCGGCCCCCGCCCATCAGCAGGCGGTAGTCCAGGGCCGTGATAGCCCCTTCCATCGACTGGTGCACCTGCCCCGCCGCGCCGCACAGCTGGCCCAGGCCCACCGTGAGGCCGAGGCCCAGACAGCTGGGGGCCAGCGCGCACAGGCGCTCCAGCTCCGCCATCAGCGGATAGAGCTGGTCCGCGTTTTCAAGGCCGGCCAGCAGGGCCACCGCGTCATTATAAAGCAGGGCGCGCAGCCAGCAGCCGGGCAGCTCGAACCGCTCTTCCAGAAAGGAGCGCACCGACAAAAGCAGCAGCTCGTCCCGCTCGGCGCTCTGGCCCGCCGCCGGCAGGTCCATCTGCACCAGCGCCGCGGCCCAGGGGCCGGCGGGCAGTTCCAGTTCGTAGCGGGCGGCCCGCTCGGCGAGCTGGTCCGGGGGGATGCGCCCGTCCAGCAGGCGGGCGAAGAACAGCTCCCGCAGCACCGGCAGGCTCTCCTCGTAGCGGCGGCGCAAAGCCTCCATGTCCCGCCGCTGCTGGCGCTGGGCCTCCAGCTGGGTGCGCAGGCCCGCCAGCACGTTCTCCAGCTCCCGGGCGTTCACCGGCTTCATGATGTATTCCGAGACGCCCATGCTCACCGCCTGGCGGGCGTACTCAAAGTCGTCGAAGCCGGAAAACACCACGAGTTTGGCCGCGGGCAGTTCCCGCCGCAGCCTGCGGCAGAGCTCCAGCCCGTCCATGAAGGGCATCTTGATGTCGGTGAGCACCACGTCCGGGCGGATCTGCTCCGCCAGCTCCAGCGCCTCGGCGCCGTTTTCCGCCTCGCCCGCCAGCTCAAAGCCCTGCGCGGCCCAGTCGATCTTGCGGCTGATGCCCTGGCGGATCTCCGCCTCGTCGTCCGCCAAAAGGACCCGATACAGTTCCATCTTCCGCCCTCCCTTCCGCTCTCAGTATACCATACCCGCCCGGCCTTGAAAACCGCAAAAAGGGCGCCCCTTGCAGGGCGCCCGCGGCGTTTTGGAAAAGGCTTATTTCTTGACCAGGTACTTGCGCATATCCAGCGCGCAGGCGAACAGGATGATGCCGCCCTTGATGGCGTACTGGAGGTTCTGGTCCATGCCCACCAGGGGCAGGGCCACGAAGATCAGGCGCAGCATGATGACGCCGATGATGATGCCGCTGACCTTGCCGATGCCGCCCACGAAGGACACGCCGCCGATGACGCAGGCGGCGATGGCGTCCAGTTCGTAGTTCACGCCGGTGTTGGCGGTGTTGGAGGCCACGCGGGCGGACTCAACGAAGCCGGCCCAGCCGTACATCGCGCCCGCCAGGGCGAACACCATGATGGTGGTCATGAACACGTTCACGCCGGAAACGCGGGCGGCCTCTTCGTTGGCGCCCAGGGCGAACATGTTCTTGCCGAAGGTGGTCTTGTTCCAGATGAACCACATCAGAACGCTCAGCAAAATGGCGTAGATGACGTAGTTGGGGATCTGGATGGCGCCGCCGGCAAAGTTCAGAAGGGGCGGGTTGCCCACCACGAAGTTACGGTAGCCCTCGTCCAGGCCGGAGATGGCCATGCCGTTGTTGTTGCCCATCTTGACGTAGAGCAGCAGCATGGTGTAGAGGATGAGCTGGGTGGCCAGGGTCACGATGAAGGGGTGCAGCTTGAACTTGGCCACGAAGAAGCCGTTGAAGGCGCCGATGGCGGCGCCCAGGGCCACCACGATCAGGATGACCACGGGCACCGGCAGGGTGCCGATGGCGGGCCACATCTTGTTGGGGGCGTCCGCCGCCTGCAGGAGGCTGGCGGCCACGCAGGCGGTGATGCCCACGGCGCGGCCGGCGGACAGGTCGGTGCCGGTGAGCACGATGCAGCCGGCGATGCCCAGCGCCACCGGCAGGTAGGCGGCGGTGAGGCTCAGCAGGTTGACCAGGGAGCGGGGGGCCAGGAAGGACGGTTCGGTCACCGCCACATACACCGCCACCGCCAGCATGATGATGATGAGGGCGTTGTTCAGCAGCGCGTTGCCGATCTTTTTCGCGTCCAGACCCTTCACCTTTTCGGCGAGGGCGGTGGAATTGTTGTTCATCAGTCGATTCCTCCTCGTTTACACATACTTTGCCGCCAGCGTGAGGATCTCCTCCTGGCTGGTGTTTGCCGCGTCCACCTCGCCGGCCACCTGGCCGCCGGACATGACCAGGATGCGGTCACACACGCCCAGCAGCTCGGGCATCTCGGAGGAGACCATGATGACGCCCTTGCCCTCTTTGGCAAGGTCGATGATGAGCTGGTAGATCTCGTACTTCGCGCCCACGTCGATGCCGCGGGTGGGCTCGTCCAGCAGGAGGATCTCCGGCTTGGTGAGCAGCCAGCGGCCGATGATGACCTTCTGCTGGTTGCCGCCGGAGAGCGAGCGGATCTGGGTGCGCTGGCTGGGGGTCTTGATGTGCATGGCCTGGATGGACCAGTCGGTGTCGTCGCGCATCTTCTTGTCGCTCAGGCAGATGCCGCCCAGCAGATAGTCCTTCAGGCTGGAGATAACGGTGTTTTCCTTGATGTCGCGGATGCCGAAGATGCCGGTGGCCCGGCGCTCCTCGGTGAGCAGGGCGAAGCCGTTCTTGATGGATTCGCCCGGGGTGCGGTTGCGGATCTCCTTGCCGTGGAGGGTGATGGTGCCCCCCTGGCGGGTCATGGCGCCGAAGAGGTTTTCCAGCACCTCGGTGCGGCCCGAGCCGTCCAGGCCCGCGATGCCCAGGATCTCGCCCTTGCGCAGCTGGAAGGTGGCGTCCTTCAGACGGGTGTATTTGCCCGCGATGTGCGCAACGTCCAGGATGACCTCGCCGGGGGTGTTCTCCTTGGGCGGGAAGCGGTTGGTGAGCTCGCGGCCCACCATCAGGCGGATGATCTCGTCCATCGTCAGCTCTTTGGCCGGGCGGGTGGCCACCCAGGTGCCGTCGCGCATGATGGTCACCTCGTCGCTGATGCGCAGGATCTCCTCCATCTTGTGGCTTATGTAGATGATGCCGCAGCCCTTGTCCCGCAGCATGTTGATGATGCGGAACAGGTGTTCCACCTCGGTCTCGGTGAGGGACGAGGTGGGCTCGTCGAAGACGATGATCTTGGAATCGTAAGAGACCGCCTTGGCGATCTCCACCATCTGCCGCTGGCTCACGGGCAGGGTGGACATGATGGCCTTGGGGTTCACGTTCACTTCCAGCGTGTCGAAAATCTCCTTGGTGCGCTTGGCCATCAGGCTCTCGCTCACCATGATGCCCGCCACCTTGGGGTAGCGGCCGAGCCAGAGGTTGTCCTGCACGCTGCGGGTCAAAGCCTGGTTCAGCTCCTGATGCACCATGGCCACGCCGTTTTCCAGCGCTTCCTTGGAGCTGCGGAAGTTGACCTCCCTGCCGTCCAGGGTGATGGTGCCCGCGTCCTTGTGATAGATGCCGAACAGGCACTTCATCAGGGTGGACTTGCCCGCGCCGTTCTCGCCCATCAAAGCGTGCACGGTGCCCGGCCGCACGGTGAGGTTGACGTTGTCCAGCGCCTTCACGCCGGGGAACTCTTTGCAGATGCCGCGCATCTCCAGCAGTGCCGGCTGCTCCATATTCTTCCTCCTCTCTTGGCGGGGAAAGCCCGCCCTGTGCAAAAGGGGCGGTTATCCCACGTCAGGCCGGGCGGGGCTGCCAGTGCAGCCCCGCCCGGCCATGGGTCAATTCAGCGGATGAAAGATCAGTCCTCGCTGGTGGCGTCGTACATCGCGTAGGGAACGCGGATCTTGGCCACGCCTTCGTCCACGACGTACTGGTCGGTATTGGCCATCAGCTCGGCGCTGTCCTGGACGTTCTTGACCAGGGTGTTGATGGTGGAAGCCATGCCCACGGCGTCCTGCTTGATGGAACCGGCCATGTTGCCGGCCTTGATCAGCGCCTTGGCGCTGTCGGTGGCGTCAACGCCGAACACGGGGATGATGGTGGTGCCTTCGCCGTTGTTGTAGCCCACGTTCTGCAGAGCGGAGATAGCGCCCTCGGCCATGCCGTCGTTGTTGCAGATGATCAGCTCGACCATGTTGCCGTTGTCCTCATTGTAGGAGCCCAGCAGAGCGACCATGTAGTCGTTGGCGGCCTTGGCGGACCACTTGCCCTCGGTGTCCACCAGGTACTTGGTGGAAGCGCTGGCGTCGTAGTAGCTCAGTTCGGGCTTGCCGGCCTCGGTGAGCAGCTTGTTGGCGTCCTCAACGGCGTACTGGGTGCGGGCCTCGGCCTCGGCGTTGCCCTCCTGGCCCTTGAACATGACGTAGGAGATGGTGCCGTCGCCGTTCAGGTCAACGGTGTCGTAGTTGGCCAGCAGGTAGTTGCCGATCATCTCGCCCTGCATATGGCCGGCGTCGGGGGCGTTGGTGCCCACGAAGGCGCACTTG
>NZ_CALXHK010000038.1:0-23840 GCF_944388085.1 Candidatus Allofournierella excrementigallinarum
CAGTGGCGGGCGGCGCGGGTCTCGGGGCCGTAGACCCGGAACACGCCGTCGTTGTGGGTGGTGCGGTAGCGGAACTCTTCCTCGATTTTGTCCGAGAGTTTATAGCCGTAGGCCTCGCAGGCGCTGCGGGCCATGCGGATGCCGCCGAAGGGGTTCACGCCCCGCTTCAGCGGCTCGTCGGTCTGCAGGCCCACGATGAGCTCGTCCTCTTTGGAAAGATACCCGGGGGCGAAGGTCAAAAGGCTCATCACCGTCTCGGTGTCCACCTTCAAAACGCCGCCCTTTTCCCGCTCGGCGGCCATCAGGGCCTCCAGCTTTGCCATCAGGTGCCTGGTGCGGGCGGTGGGGCCGGCGAGGAATTTGCCGTCACCCGTATACGGTTTGTAGTTTTTTTGGATAAAATCCCGAACGTCGATTTTCTCCTGCCACGCGCCGGGCACAAAATCCTTCCACTGTTCCATAAAGCAAAACCCCTTTCGGTGTGTTTTGTGCCGCCCGTAAGAAATAAAAAAGGGCAGCACCGCGTATGCGATGTTGCCCAGACGGTCGGCATAAAACGCGCCTCACTCCCCCGTGGTGTGCCCACGAAATTCCGTCAGTTGTGAGGGCGGTGTTTTGCTGTGAAAACAATATTCAGTATACAGCAGGCGCTTTTTGTTGTCAACACACAATATCTGCCGCTCAGCCCGGCATGCAGTTTTGCAGATGGCGCAGATCGCCGCTTTCGGAAAAGTCCTCCCGGTCCAGGGTGAGGCCGGGGTTATAGTAGGGGTCGCGGATGAGGTTCTCCCGGCCGAAGCGCTCGGTGAGGCGCTTTTGCTCGCCGGCAAAGCGGGCCTTTTTGGCCTTGTCCTTCTCGTCGATGCCCCGGCTCTTGCTCTCGTAGTGGTAAAGCTGGGCGTAGGGGGTCCAGACCACCCGCCAGCCGGCCCGCCTCGCCCGCAGGCAGAAGTCCACGTCGTTGAAGGCCACGGTGAAGCCCTCGTCCAGGCCGTTCAGCGCGTCGAACACCTGGGTGCGCACCAGCATGCAGGCGGCGGTGACGGCGGAAAAGTCCTGCACGGTGGCGGCGCGGAACATGTAGCCGCCGGAGGTGCGGGGGCGGTATTTGTGGCTGTGGCCGGCGTAGCCGCCCAGGCCCGTGATGATGCCCGCATGCTGGATGGTGTCGTCGGGGTAGTAGAGCATGGCCCCGCACAGCCCCACTCCCGGGCGGCTGGCCTGCATCAGCAGTTCGGTGAGCCACCCCCGGTTGATGACCTCCACGTCGTTGTTCAAAAGCAGCAGGTAGTCGCCCTTTGCCGCCTTGCGGCCGAAGTTGTTGATGGCGGAGAAGTTGAAGCCGCCTTCGGCCTTGTACTCCACCACCCGGCAGCGGGGGTAGCCGCCGGGGCCGGCGATTTTTTTGTAGTAGTCAAAGGTGGCCGCCTCTTTGGAGTTGTTCTCGATGACGATGACCTCGAAGTTGTTCCAGCTGGTCTTTTTGTAGACCGAGGAGAGGCACTTTTCCAGGTCGCCGGTGTGGTCCATGTTGGGGATGAGGATGCTCACCAGCGGCTCGCCCTCGATCTCATAGTCCACCTTGTAGGTGCTGGGGTAAAGGCCGTCCCGCACCTCGCCCCGCTGGCCGGTGCGCTCCAGATGGTCGGCGATGGCCTTTTTTGCCGCCCTGGCCACATAGGGTTTGGCGGCGGTGCCGCCGCTGGTGGAGCCGCCGTGCACCCGCCAGTAATAGAGCACCTGAGGGATGTGATAAATCTGGGTCTCGTCCAGCCGGTCGGTCAGGCGCAGGAACAGGTCGTGGTCCTGGCTGCCGTCGCACTCGCTGCGCTCGCCCCCCGCCTCAAAGTACAGGCTGCGCTTGAAGGCGGAAAGATGGCAGATGTAGTTGCAGCAGACCAGATAGTCCGGGGCGAAATCCGGCTTGAAGTGGGCCACCATGGGCCGGCGGATGCTCTTTTTGAAGAGGGCCTCGTCGCTGTAAAGAAAATCCGCGCCGCTGTCCAGAATGGCCATCTGCAGGGTGTACACCGCATGGGGGGCCAGGACGTCGTCGTGGTCCGCCAGGGCCAGATACTCGCCCTCCGCCAGCGCCGCCGCCGCGTTGGTGTTGGCGCTGATGCCCCTGTTTTCCACCTTGACGTACTTCACCCGGTTTGCCGCCGGGGCGATTTTTTGGGCAAAGGCCGCCCGCTGGGCCACGATCTCGCCCACATAGGCGTGGGAGGCGTCGGAAGCGTCCGCCAGGCACAGCTCCCAGCGGGTGCTGGTCTGGTCAAAGACGCTGGCAAGAAATTCCCGCAGGTACTGCGCCGGCGTGTTGTAGAGCGGCACGCAGATGCTGACCAGGGGCAGGGCTGCGCCGTTTTCCCACCGGTCGGCCAGGTCCGCCCGCTGGGCCTGCAGCACCTTTTTCTTGGGCAGGTAGCGGGCCCGCTTGCCGAAGAGGCGGCGGCGGAAAAAGCCCAGCGCCCGCCGCACCATGGCGAAGAGGCCCTCGCTTTTTAAAAGGTCGAAGGCATAGCCGAACAGCTCCCGGATGCGTTTGAGTTTGAGTTTCATGGCTCATCGCCCCCAAAAGGCCCTTATTTCAGGCCGTAGTTTTCAAAAAGCAGGTTGAAGTGCCGGTTGTAGTAAGGGTCGCCCGCGGCGATCAGGCCGCCGTATTTTTGGATGAAGCGGGCCTTCTCTCCCTCGTAGCGGCGGGCGTTCTCGCTCAAAGTGTCTAGCCCGCGGCTCTTGCTCTCGTAGTGGTAGGCTTCGGCGTGGGGGGTGAACACATTGGTGAGGCCTTTTTCCCAAAGTTTCAGGCACAGGTCGATGTCGTTGTAGGCCACGGCGAAGTTCTCCTCGTCCAGCCCGCCCATCTCGTCGTAGAGGGCGGCCTTGACCATCAGGCAGGCGCCGGTGACCGCCAGCAGGTTCTGAGGCGTGGCCAGCCGGTAGAGGTCGCCCGCCGAGGCGCGGGGGTGGCTTTTGTGGCTGTGGCCGGCGGTGCCGCCAATGCCCAAAAACACACCCGCGTGCTGGATGCGGTCATCAGGGTAGTAGAGTTTTGCGCCCACGCAGCCCACGTCCGGGCGCTGGCTGAACATGAGCATCTCGGCCAGAAAGCCCTCGCTGAGCAGCTCGATGTCGTTGTTCAAAAGCAGCAGCTGCTCGCCCCTGGCAAACCGGCGGGCGAAGTTGTTCACCGCCGAGAAGTTGAAGCCGCCCTCATAGGTGACCACCTGCAGCCGAGGGTACTTCTTCTTCGCCGCCTCGTAATATTCAAAGGTGGCGGGGTCGGCGGAGTTGTTCTCCGCCACGATGACCTCAAAGTTGTCGTAGCCCGCTTTGGAGTAAAGGCTGGCAAGGCAGCGGTCCAGGTCCTCGATGTGGTCCTTATTCGGGATAAGCACGCTGATAAGGGGCGTGCCGGTGAGGGCGTACTTCACCCGGTAGGCGCCGGGGCAGCCCTCGATGCGCTTCGCCGTTCCTTCCAGGCCCACCCGCGCGAGGTGGTCGTCGATGGCCTTTTCCCCCGCCGCCAGGGCGTAGGGTTTGGCCGTTATTCCGCTGGCGGTGCTGCCCGCGTGGCTGCGCCAGATATAAAGCACATAGGAGATGTGGGCCACCTTTTCCGCGCGCTCGGTGAGGCGCAGGATGAGCTCAAAGTCCTGGCTGCCGTCGTACTCGCTGCGCTCGCCGCCGCCCGCCCGCTCAAAGAGGGGCCGGGAAAAAGCGGCCAGGTGGGTGATGTAGTTGCAGCCCCGCAGATAGTCCGGCTCAAAATCGGGCTTGAAGTGATAGTCCACCAGATGCTTTAGGTCCGCCGAGAGGACGATCTCGTCGGAGTAGACGAAGTCCGCCCCGGCCAGCACTTCCCTGGCCACCCGGTAGAGGGCGTTCGGGTAGAGCAGGTCGTCGTGGTCCAGCAGGGTGAGCCAGCCGCCGGTGGCGGCATCCAGCGCCGCGTTGGTGTTGGCGGCGATGCCGCCGTTCTCTTCCAGCTTCAGGTAGCGGATGCGCCCGTCCTTTTTTGCATAGCCCTGCGCGATGCGCCCCACTTCGCTGTGGGCGCCGTCGGAGGCGTCCGCCAGCACCAGCTCCCAGCGGGCGTAGCTTTGGGCCAGCACGCTTTTGATCATCTGGCGCAGAAAGGGCGCGGGGGTGTTGTAAAGGGGCGCGCAGACGCTGATGACGGGGCCTGCGAGGTTTTCCGCCCGCTGGGCCTTCAGCGCCCGGCGGGTGGGCAGGTCGGCCCGGTAGCGCCAGGTGTCGCGGTGCAGCGCAAGGCGGATGCGGAACTCCACCTCCCGCCAGAGGGCCTCGAAGCCCTCCTCCCGGCCCACCTGGGCGCACCAGGCGGCCACCTGTTTGATGTGGGCGGGGTCCAGAAGGCGGCGGGCCATGCCGCCCACGCTGTCTTCACGGGCAACGTCGGCGGGCAGGGGCGCTTCCAGTTCTTTTTTGTCCGGCATGGGTCGTTCTCTCCTTTGTCCCGGGCGCGCAAAACAGCCAGGGGGCCCGCCTCCTGGCTGCTAAGGGTCTCACTCGGCGTCCCGGGTGGTGTGTTTGTAGGCGCCGCACACCTCTTCGGTGGGGCCGTTCATCTTGATGCGCCCGTGTTCCAGCCAGGCCACCTTGTTGCACATGCGCTCGATCTGCTCGATGGAGTGGCTCACCAGGATCACGGTGGTGCCGCCGCTCATCAGCTTCTGCATGCGGTCCTCGCACTTTTGCTGGAACAAAAAGTCGCCCACGCTCAAGATCTCGTCGGCAATGAGGATGTCCGGCTTGGTGATGGTGGCGATGGCGAAGGCGATGCGGGCCACCATGCCGCTGGAATAGTTTTTCAGCGGCACGTCCAGAAAGTCGTGCAGTTCGCTGAATTCCACGATCTCGTCGAATTTCTCCCGGATGTATTTGGGGGTGAAGCCCAGCACCGCGCCGTTCAAAAAGATGTTCTCACGGGCGGTGAGGTCCATGTCAAAGCCGGCGCCCAGCTCGATGAGGGGGGCGATGGTGCCCCGCACCACGCAGTTGCCGGTGGTGGGCTTGTAGACGCCGCTGATGACCTTGAGCAGGGTGGATTTGCCGCTGCCGTTCAGGCCGATGAGGCCGTAGAAATCGCCCGGCTGCACCGTGAGGCTGACGTTTTTCAGCGCATAGAACTCGTCGAACTTCAGCTTGCCGTGGGCGATCTGCAAGAAGTATTCCTTCAGGCTTTCGCTTTTCTCCTTGGCGAGGTTGAAGCGCATGGAGACGTCGTTTACCTGGATGATGGGTTCCATCGTCCGCCCTCCCTCACATGTACAGGACGAACTTGTCCTGGTTCTTTTTGAATACCAAGAGGCCGAAGGCCAGCATGGCAAGGCTGCACGCCCCGCAGATGGCCACCATGTTCATCGTGAGCAGCTCGCCGTCCAGCACGGCGGTGCGGAAGGCGGTGATGTACCAGTAGATGGGGTTGAACTTGATGAGCGTCTCGAGGTACACGTTGCCGAACTGGGCCGGGTCGTAGAAAATGGCGGAGAAATACATCAGCACGGTGGTGAACACTTCCCACAGGTGGATGACGTCCCGGAAGAACACCGCCATGGTGGAGAGCACCAGCCCCACCCCCAGGCTGAACAGGAACATGGTAAGGATGGGATACGCCGCCAGCAGCACCGTGGGGTGCAGGGGGCTGCGGGTGATGAGCATGATGATGATGAGGGCGATGAAGCTGAAAAAGTAGTTCACAAGCCCGAAGCAGGTTTTTTCCAGCGGGAAGACGTATTTTGGGATGTACACCTTGCGCAGCAGCATGGCGTTGGCCATCACGCTGCCCATGGCCATGGTGGTGGACTCGCGGAAAAAGGTGAACATCAGCTGGCCGATGACCAGATAGACGGGGTAATTGGTGATGCCCTCGCCCCGGAACTGGAACAGGCTGCCGAACACCACCACCATCACGCCGCACATGAGCAGGGGGTTGAGCACGCTCCAGGCCACGCCCAGCACGCTGCGGCGGTATTTCAGCTTGAAATCCCGGCTGATGAGGTTATACAGAAGGTAGCGGTAGCGCAGGAAATCCTTGATATACAGTTTTACAGTGTTCAAGGGGCTTACCACCTCTCAAAATACTCAAAGGTCTGGCTGGCGAAGGGGGCGTGGCGCTTGTCTTTTTCGCTGAGCAGATACTCGCACCCGCAGTCCGGCCACCGGATGCCCACGGTGGGGTCATCGTAAGGGATGCCGCCTTCGGCGGAGGGGTCGTAGTAGTCGGTGCACTTGTAGCAGAATTCCGCCGCGTCGCTCAAAACCAGAAAGCCGTGGGCGAAGCCCTTGGGCACATAGAACTGGCGCTTGTTCTCCTCGCTCAAAACCACGCCGGTCCACCTGCCGAAGGTCTCGCTCGAGGGCCGGCAGTCCACCGCCACGTCGAACACCTCGCCCCTGGTCACCCGCACCAGCTTGCCCTGGGTGTGCTGTTTCTGGAAGTGCACCCCCCGCAAAACGCCCCGGGAAGAGCGGGACTGGTTGTCCTGCACGAACTCGTCGGTGATGCCGGCGGCGGCGAACTCCTCTTTCTGGAAGGTCTCCATAAAGTAGCCCCGCTCGTCGCCAAAAACCGTGGGCTCCACGATGAGCACGCCCGGCAGCTCCGTTTCGATGAATTTGAATTTCCCCATTTTGTATTACCCCTTATTCCTCTTCGTTCTGCGCCGCGAGGGCCGCTTTGAATCCCTCGTAGTCCCGCAGGTATTCGCCGCCGTCGTAGTGCTCGCTGGCCAAAACCAGCAGCACGCTGTCCGGCGAAAAGCCGTACATGTCCTTCCACACCATGCGGGGGATGTAGATGCCGGTGTTGGGCTTGTCCAGCGAGAAGACCTCCTCGCGGCCGCAGCCGTCGTCCACCCGCACCTTGCTTTGGCCCGCCACGTTGATGAGCACGAACTCGGTGCGGCGGTTGGCGTGCTGGCCGCGCACCACGCCGGCGTCGCTGCCGTACATATAGAACACCCGCTTGATCTCAAAGGGCACCTGCCGGGCGCCCTCCACCACGATGAGGCTGCCCCGTTCGTCGCCAAGGTCGGCAAAGGAGAGCATCCTCACCCGGTCGTAGTTGTCGTTTTTCATCATATCACGGCTCCCAGGCGTTGACGGCCTCGATCACATAGGTCTGTTCTTCTTCGGTCATGCCGTTGTACATGGGCAGGCTGAGCACCTCGCCGGCATAGCGCTCGGCGATGGGGTAATCCCCCCGCTTTTTGCCCAGGTACCGGTAGGCCTCCGACAGATGGGGCGGGATGGGATAGTGGATGATGGTGCCGATGCCCTTCTCTTTCAGGTAGGCAGCCAGATCGTCCCGTCCCTTTTTCACATGGATGACGAACTGGTGCCAGGTGCTGTCCGCCCCGGGGCGCACCCTGGGCAGCCGGATGAGGGGGTGGCGCAGTTCGGCCAGATACCGCCCGGCGATGGCCCGGCGCTCGGCGTCGAATTCCGGCAGGTGGGAGAGTTTTACCCGCAGCAGGCCCGCCTGTATCTCGTCCAGGCGGGAGTTGGCGCCCACCACCTGGTTGTGGTAGCGCTTTTCGCTGCCGTAGTTGCGGAACACCCGGAATTTTTGGGCAAGGGCCTCGTCGTCGGTGACGATGCAGCCCGCGTCGCCAAAGGCGCCGCACCCCTTGGTGGGGTAGAAGGAAAAGCACCCCACATCGCCGAAGGTGCCCACCGTCCGGCCCCGCCAGTGGTTGCCGTGGCTCTGGGCGCAGTCCTCCACCACCTTGAGGCCGCGGCTGCGGGCGATCTCCATGATGCGGGTCATGTCGCAGGCCTGGCCGAACAGGTGCACCGCCAGGATGGCCCTGGTGCGGGGGGTGATGGCGGCCTCGATCTTCTCCGCGTCGATGTTGTCGTATTCATCCGGCTCCACGAACACCGGGGTGGCCCCGTTCATGGAGATGCCCATAACGCAGGCGATGTAGGCGTTGGAGCAGACGATGACCTCGTCGCCCCGGCCGATGCCCAGCAGGCGGAAGCTGATCCACAGCGCGTCCAGGCCGCTGGCCAGGCCCACACAGTATTTGGCGCCGATGTATCCGGCCCACTCGGCTTCAAACTGCTCCACCTCGCGGCCCAGAATGTACCAGCCGCTACGCAGCACTTCCAGGGCTTTCGCCTCGTACTCGGCGGCGTGCAGGCTGTATTGACGGCCCAGATCGTTGGGCAGGATGTTCATCTTGGTCCCTTGCCTTTCTGCGGCGGCAGCCGCACAGAAAATACCAATTTATATTTTACCCTATCCCGTGTCAAAACGCAACAAAAAGCCGCCCGCCGGGCGGCAAAACGGCCCCGCCGGCACAACGCCGCGGCGGGGCCGCTGTGGTTTTGTGAAGGTTCAGTCCCGGCTGGGGGGCTTGGTCTGGCTGCGGGGGGCAGGCCTGTCCGCCTCTTTTTCCCAGGGGGGCGGCTCGGCGGGCAGAGGCTTGCGGGTGATGATCTCCCACTGGGCGGGGCCGGCGGCGGCGGGTTTTTTGCTGCCCGCCCTGCGCCACAGCCGCACGCCCAGCACCAGCGCCATGACGGCCGCCGCGGCGGCCACAGCGATGCCCACAGGGTCCTTCTCCGGCTCAAGGGAGGAGGCAGGCACATAGGTGCTGGCGGCCAGCACCTCGTCCACGCCGCTCACCGCCAGGCCGGCCGAGCCAAGCGCCGGGGGCTGGTAGTCGTTTTCCGGCAGGGTGTAGGTCACGCTGGCGGCAAAGGGCTGGCCCAGCACATACTGGCCGGGGATCTGATAGTCCACGGTGATGCCGTCGGTGGAGAGGTTTTTGTTCAGCAGGACGGCGGCGCTTTTGGGCTGCACCAGGGCGTTGCCCAGCGCCTCGCCGCCGCCCACCACCGGCACCTGGAAGGCTTCGTTCGGGGCGGGGATCTCCACCCGGGAAAAATTCTCATAGGCATAGTCCAGGATGGCGCAGGCGTCCCGGAACTTGTCCTCCAGCTGCTGGCACTTCAGCTCCACCGAGATGAGGCGGATGCCGCCCTGCTCGGCGTAGTTCACGAAGGTGGTGAGGGCCTGGTCGTGAAAACCGTTTTTGGAACCCTTGGCGTAGCTGCGCAGGTAGTCGCCGGAGATGCGCATCCAGTCGGTGCAGTGGAACACCCGCTGCTGGGGCTGCTTGTTGGTGGGCTCCATGGTCCAGGGGTCGGTGCGGCAGAAGATCTCCTCAAAGCCCGGCACCGAAAGGGCCCACCGGGTGATGAGGGCCATGTCCCGGGCGGTGGTGTAGTGCTCGTCGTCGTGCAGGCCGTGGGGGTTCATATAGTGGGTGTTCGAAAGCCCCAACTCGGCGGCCTTGGCGTTCATGGCGTCCACGCCGCCCTGGATGGTGCCGCCGATGTACTCGGCCAGCACATTCGCGCCGTCGTTGGCGCTCTCCAGCTGGGTGCCGTAGAGCACATCCTCCAGGCGCACCACCTCCCCCTCCTGCAAAGCGATGTGGGAGGAGCCGTATTCCAGCTGGTGCACCGCGTCGTAGCTCACGGTGAGCCGGGCGTCCAGCTGGCCCTGGGCCTTTTCCAGCGCCAGGGCCAGGGTCATGATCTTGGTGATGGAGGCGGGATAGAGCACCTCGTCGGCGTTCTTTTCCATGATGACCTGGCCGGTATCGGCGTCCATCACGATGTAGGCCTCGCAGCTCACGGCCGGCCCCTGGTAGGCCAGCGCCGCGGGCGCGAAGAGGGCGGCGGCCAGCGCCGCCGCGCAGAGTGCGGTGAAGAATTTTTTCAAGCCCAACGTCCCTTTGCTTTTCAGAAGATCCGAAACCGCGCCCCCAAAAACGTGGCGCGGGCATGTTCTGGAATATTATACATAAATTTTACTGTGCGGCACAAGGCCTGCACAAAATTTCCACAATTTGTTTAAAAAACGGGGGGGACGGTGGTATAATGGGGTGGATATGGCAGGAAAAGAGGCGGCGGCGCATGGAACAGAAAAGCATCCAGGAACAAAAGCGGGAGGCGCGGGCCGAAGCCCGCGCCCGCCTTGCCGGCTGTACGCCGGAGGACACGGCCCGCTGGGGCGAAGCAATGTTTGAATACCTGCGGCTTCTGCCGGTGTGGAACACCGCGGCCACGGTGATGTGCTTTATGAGCACTTCCTCGGAGCCGGACACCCGGCCCCTTCTGGACGCTGCGTTTCGGGAGGGGCGCGCGGTCTGCCTGCCGCGCCAGTGCGAGGCGGGCTGGATGGAGGCCCACCGGGTGGCGGCGCTGTTCGCTTTGCGGCCCGGCCCCCACGGCATCCTGGAGCCGCCCTGCACCCTGCCGGTGGTGGACCCGGCGGCCATCGACCTCATCGTGGCCCCCTGCCTGGCCGCCGCGCCCAGCGGCGTGCGTCTTGGCCACGGCGGCGGCTTTTACGACCGGTTTTTTGCCCGCAGCGGCGCGGCCCGGGTGGTCTTGTGCCCGTCGGCGGCGGTGTTCCCCAGCCTGCCCGCCGGCGAATTCGACCTGCCCGCCGACCTGGTCATCACCGAGCGGGGCATCCTCTGAAAAGCGAAAGCGGCCCCCGGAGCAAACGCGCCCCGGGGGCCGCTTTTTCACCCGGTGAGCACCGGCTGCAGCTGGCGGCCCCGCATGGCGCACTCCAGCGTGTCGCCGATGAGGGCATAGTCGCTTTGCAGGCTGGCGGGCTTTTTCAGCCAGTCGTCCTGGGCGAAGGGCACCAGGTAGAAGTTCTTGCGGTTGATGAGCCGGGCCAGGTTCTCCATGCTGGCGGCCAGGCCGTCGTTGGTGCTCACCGCCAGCACCAGCGGCTTTGCCCCCCGCAGCATGCTCTTGGCCCCCAGGGTCACCGGCGTGTCGCTGATGCCGGCGGCCAGCTTTGCCAGGGTGGCCCCGGTGCAGGGGGCGATGACCATCGCGTCCGCCATGTTCTGGGGGCCCAGGGGCTCCGCGCCCTGCAGCGTCTCGATGGGCTTGCGGCCGGTGACGGCCTCCACCTTTTCCTTCCAGCTTTCCGCCGTGCCGAAGCGGGTGTCCAGCCCGGCGGCGTTGAAGCTCATCAGCGGCAGCACCTGTGCCCCGCCGCGCACCATCGCCTCCATCGCCCCAAGCGTCTTTTCAAAGGTGCAGAAGCTGCCGCACATCGCCCACACCACACGCTTTGTCTTTGTCAAATCCCCTCTCCCCTTTCTTTCAGCATGGCAAGCACGGCCTGCGCCACGAACTGGCCCGCCGTCACCGGCGCGCAGCGGGCGGGCAGGCTGAGGGCATGGATGGCCCGCACCCCCAGCGCCCCGGCGGCCTCAAAATCGGTGCCGCCGGGCAGGCTGGCCAGGTCGATGACCAGCGCGTCCTTCGGCAAAAGCCCCAGCCGGCGCGCGTCCAGCACCGGGGCGGGCACCGTGTTCACCGCCACGTCGGTGGTTTCCAGCAGGCCGTCCACCGCTTCCATGGGCGCGGCGGCCAGCCCCTGGCTCATGGCCAGGGCCCGCTGGCCGGGGCTGCGGGCCGCCGCCGTGACGCGGGCGCCCAGCGCCGCCAGCCGCACCGCCAGCGCCTGGCCGCACCGCCCGTAGCCCAGCACCAGCACGGCGCTGCCCCAGATGGTGCGCCGCCGGTTTTGCAAAATGAGGCCGATGCACCCCTCCGCCGTGGGGATCGCGTTCAGGCGCGCCAGCTCCTCCCGCCCCAGATAGTCCGCAAGTTCGATGCCCGCGGCGGCGGCCGCCGCCTTCGCCCCGTCGCCCACCCGGCCGCCGAAGGCCGCCGTGCCGGGCCTTGCCTTTGCCAGCAGCTGTTCCAGCGCCGCCCCGTCCGCCGCCAGCGGCATGGGCAGCAGCACCCAGTTTGCCCGGGGCAGCCCCTCCGGGCCGCACACCTCAAATCCCCTCTCCCCCAGGTAGTCCGCCGCCGCCTTCTGGCGGGCGTCCTCGCCGATCACCGCGAACACCCCGGGCCGTTTTTGTTCCATCGCCCTTCCCCCCTCGCACCGGGCGCGGGCATTTGTGCGCCCGGGCCGTTCTTGTGCCGATTTGCCCCATGGTATGCGCCGCAAAGCGCAAAAGTGAACGCCGGACCGGCCTTTCGGCCCCTCTGGCCACCTTTTGTGCCGGAGGGCAAAATCCCGAAAAAAGGCCCCTGCGCGGGGGCCGAAAAGGACAATTTGCAAAAACAGCGGCATTTTTTGCCTTTTGAGTGTTTATTTCGCCGCAAAAAAATTATATAATGGAAAGCAGGATAACACTTTACTCCGGCAACGGGCGGAGCGCGCTTCGCCCCATTACGTTTTTGAGGTGACCCAAATGAGCTACATCGGCGGTTACAACCCCGGGCTTCTCCGGGGCGTGAAACACCTGCATTTCATCGGCATCGGCGGCAGCGGCATGTATCCGCTGGTGCAGATCCTCAACTCCCGCGGCTACGAGATCAGCGGCAGCGACGTGAACGAAGGCTCCATCATCGACGCGGAGCGCGCCCTGGGCATCACCGTGTACATGGGCCACGACCCGCAGAACGTGGTCGGGGCGGACATGGTGATCTACTCGGCGGCCATCCACGACGACAACCCCGAACTGCAGGAGGCGGACGCCCGGGGCATCCCCACCCTGGAGCGCAGCGTGCTGCTGGGCTATGTGAGCCGGCTGTACCCCCACAGCGTGTGCGTGGCGGGCACCCACGGCAAAACCACCACCACCTGCATGATCACCACCATGCTGGAACTGGCGGGCCGGGACCCCGCGGCGGTGATCGGCGGCAAGCTGCCCCTCATCGGCGGCTACGGCAAGGCCGGCACCGGCAGCTGCATCGTGGTGGAGGCCTGCGAGTATGCCGAGACCTTTTTGCGGCTGACGCCCCACATCGCGGTGCTGTTGAACATTGACAACGACCATCTGGACTACTATGGCACCATGGGCCAGCTGAAGCTGGCCTTCAAGAAGTTCGCGCTGATGGCCACCAACACCATCGTGGCCAACGCCGACGACGAGGGTGTCATCCAGGTCATCAACAGCATCGACCGCAATGTGCGCACCTTCGGCATCCAGAAATCGGCGGACTACCGGGCGGTGAACATCCGGGAATACAAACCCGGCTTCTATGAGTTCGACGTGCTGGAGTGGGACAACTATTACGCCCACCTGTGCCTTTCCACCCCGGGCTACCACAACATCTACAACGCGCTGGCCATGGTCAGCTGCGCCCGCGTGCTGGGCCTGGAGGCCAGCGCCGCCGAGGCGGCGGCCCGCAGCTTCTCGGGCGCCGGGCGGCGGTTCGAGGTGCTGGGCGAGGTGAACGGCGTGACCATCGTGGACGACTACGCCCATCATCCCACCGAAGTGGCCGCCACCCTGGCCACCGCCAAGGAGCTGGGCTTCAAGCGGGTGTGGGCGGTGGACCAGCCCTTCACCTACAGCCGCACCCGGGCCCTGCTGCACGAGTTCGCCGAGGCGCTCAGCGCCGCCGACCGGGTGGTGCTGACCCCCATCATGGGCAGCCGCGAGGTGGACGACGGCAGCGTGAAGAGCGAAGACCTGGCGGCGCTGATCCCCGGCTGCGTGACGGTGGCGGGCCTCAAGGAGGCCGCCGGCTACATCCGGGCCAACGCCCAGTCGGGCGATTTGGTGCTGACGCTGGGCTGCGGCGACGTTTACAAAGCTGCCCGCATGATGCTGCAATAACAAGCGCGCAAAAAGGCCCGCCGGGCGGCTTGCCCGGCGGGCCTTTTGTGCGCTCTCTTTCAGATGGTGCGCAATCCCACGCTGATGCCCAGCGCCTGGTCCACCTTCTGCTGGGCCTGGGGCGGCAGGCTGCCGGCCTTTTCCCGCAGGCGGCGCTTGTCCAGCGTGCGGATCTGCTCCAGCAAAACGATGGAGTCCCTCGTCAGGCCGCAGGTGGACGCCGGCAGCGGGATGTGGGTGGGCAGGCGGGTCTTGTCCTGCTTGGAGGTGATGGCCGCGGCGATCACCGTGGGGCTGTGGCGGTTGCCCACGTCGTTCTGCAAAATGAGCACCGGGCGCACGCCCCCCTGTTCCGAGCCCACCACCGGGCTGAGGTCTGCGTAAAACACTTCACCTCTGTGTACTTCCATGTAACTCTACCCTCCGATGTCGGCCGCCTCACAAAGGCGGCGATGGCTGCCCCCGCCCTGTTGCGCGGGGCCTCGGTGGTAGTATGCCCGGCACAGCCGGAGTTTAATCAGCCCTTTTCCAGCACCGCGAAGGCGGCGGCAAGGCCCCCCTCGTGGCTCAAAGAAAGGCTGGCGTGCAGCCCGTTTTCGGCCATGTGGGCCGCCGCCGCGCCCCGAAGCGCATAGCAGGGCGCGCCGCTTTCGGCCCGCAGCGCCTGGATGTCCGCCAGCGCAAAGCCGCCCAGCCCTTTGCCGCAGGCCTTCAAAAAAGCCTCCTTGGCGGCAAAGTTCGCCGCCGCGCTGGCCGCCCGCCGGGCCGGGGGCAGCTTTTCCAGAAAGGCCCGCTCCTCCTCGCCGAACACCCGCTGCCAAAAGGCCTCGCTGCCAAGGCTTTTTTCCATCCGTTCGATGCGCACCATGTCCACGCCCACGCCTGCGATCATGGCTCTCCGCCTCCTTTTCCCGTTCAAACCTATCCTATCACGGCCCGGCCCGGTTGGCAAGGCGGCGAAACCTGTCTTTTCCGCTTGCAAAAAGGCTTCGGGTGTGCTATGATTGGCTTTGTAAACGCGCTGACGAAGGAAAGTAGCGCCGTTTTCCCGGCACAGAGAGGGGCCCCCCGGCTGCAAGGGCCCTGCGGCGGAAGCGGAGGTGAAGTTCCCTTCCGAGCGGCTTTGCTGAACCCTCAGGGCAGTAGGCAGAGACGGGCTTCTCCCCCGTTACCGGGAGTTTGAGTGTTTGCTCAACGAGCAAAAAACCGGGTGGTACCGCGGAGCGTTTGACCGGCTTCGTCCCTGTGAAAACACGGGGGCGGGGCCGTTTTTTCTGCCCCGGAAGGAGGAAGCGCTGCAATGGAAACATCCCGCAAACAGCGGCTTTTTGCCGCCCTGTGGTGCCTTTTGTGCGCCGCGGCGGCGCTGGCTGTCTGCTCCCGCTCGTCGCCCCTCTACCCCACCAACGACTGGGTCGACGCCAACATCTATTTCACCATCGGCCGGGGCATGCTGGAGGGGCTGGTGCCCTACCGGGACCTTTTGGACCACAAGGGCCCGCTGCTCTACTTCCTCCACGCCGCGGCGGCGCTGGTGAGCGATTCCGGCTTCTTCGGCGTCTGGCTGTGGGAGGTGGCGGCGGGGGCGGCCTTTTTGTGGTTCAGCCTGCAAAGCGTGGCCCTCTTCTGCCCGCCGGGCCTCAGCCTTCTGACGGCGCCCCTTCTGGCGGGGGCGGTGTATTCCAGCCCCGCCTTTGCCCAGGGCGACAGCGCCGAGGAGCTGTGCCTGCCGCTGCTGGCCTTTTCGCTGTGGTGCCTGCTGCGGGCCTTCAGGGTGCAGGGCGCGGCGCGGCCCGGGCTCTGGCTGGTGTTCGCAAACGGCCTTGCGGCAGGGGCGGTGTTCTGGGTGAAATACACCCTGCTGGGGCTGCACTTCGCCTGGATGGCCTGCCTTGCCTTGTGGCTGTGGCTGGGGGAAAAGGTCTTTTCCTCTGCCCTCAAGGCCTGCGGGGCCTTCCTCGGCGGCATGGCGGCGGTGAGCGCGCCGGTGCTGGCCTATTTTGCCTTCCATAACAGTCTGGGCGACTTGTTCGGGACCTATTTCGTCACCAACTTCACCTCCTATTCCGATGCGCCCGCCGGGCTTGCCGTCCCCTTTTACAACATGGCGGTGAGCGGGCTTTCCACCCTGGCCGCGAACCCGGTGTGGATGGGCCTTGCCCTTTTGGGCGGCGTGTGGTTCGTCTTCGCGCCCCGGCTGCTCGCCGGCGCAGGGCGGGCCGCTCTCGCGACGATGGCTTTTTTCACCGCCTTTTTCATCTGGTGCGGCTCGCTGGGCTGGCCCTACTACGGGCTGCCGCTGGCGGTGTTCGCCCCTCTGGGTTTTGTGCCCCTTCTTTCCCTTTTGCGGCGCCTGCCCCTGCGCTTTGAGGCCCCGCGGCTTGCCGCCGCCGGGTGCGCGGCGTGCTTTGCCGCCGCGCTGGCGCTGAGTGCGCTGGCCAGCCCCAACGTGGGCTTCATGGCCCTCGAAAAAGAGGACCTGGTGCAGACGAAGTTTGCCGCCATCATAAAGGCTGAGGGCGGCGAGAGCCTTTTGAACTACGGCTTTCTGGACGGAGGATTTTATCTTTCCAGCGGCATTTTGCCCTCCTGCCGGTTTTTCTGCCGCCCGAACCTTGCCAACTGGCAGGAGCTGGAGCAGCCGGTGCGGCAGATGGTGGCCGAAAACGCCTTCGACTTCATCGTCACCCGGGAGGAAGGCCCCCTCTACGAGATGGCGGGCTACGAGCTGGTGTGCACCGGGTACCAGGAGTACGACGGCGTTTTGCAGCCTTACAGCCTGTTCCGCGCAAAGGGCTGAGCCCTTTCGCGGTGACCATAGACACAACAAACTTTCCGAGAGGAGATACGATCATGAAAGAGGCATTGGAACAGATCCGCCGGCAGGCGGGGCAGCTGATCGCCGCCGCCGGCAGTGAGAAGGCGGTGGACGAGCTGCGGGTGCGCTTTTTGGGCAAAAAGGGCGAGCTCACCGGCATCCTGAAGCAGATGGGCAAGCTCTCCGCCGAGGAGCGTCCGGTGGTGGGCGCGCTGGCCAACCAGGTCCGCGAGGAGATCGACGCGCGCATCCGCGCCCGGATGAAGGAGCTGGCGGACGCCGCCCTCACCGCCCGCCTTGCCGGCGAGACCATCGACGTGACCCTGCCGGGCAGGCGCCCGGAGCAGGGCGGCCTGCACCCCTTCCACCTGGTGCTGAACGATTTCAAGGACATCTTCCTGGGCATGGGCTTTGACGTGGTGGGCGGCCCCGAGGTGGAGCTGGACCACTACAACTTCGAGATGCTCACCATCCCCAAGACCCACCCCGCCCGCGACACGCAGGACACCTTCTACATCACCGAGAACATCCTGCTGCGCACCCAGACCAGCGGCATGCAGATCCGCACGATGGAGAAGCGCAAGCCCCCCATCCGCATCATCGCCCCCGGCCGGGTGTACCGCTCCGACGCGGTGGACGCCACCCACAGCCCCATCTTCCACCAGATCGAGGGCCTCGTTGTGGACGAGGGCATCACCTTCAGCGATTTGAAGGGCACGCTGGAGGTGTTCATCAAAAAGCTCTACGGCCCCGACACCAAGGTGCGGTTCCGCCCCCATCACTTCCCCTACACTGAGCCCAGCGCCGAGATGGACATGAGCTGCTTCAAGTGCGGCGGCAAGGGCTGTTCCATGTGCAAGGGCGAGGGCTGGATCGAGATCCTGGGCTGCGGCATGGTGCACCCCAAGGTGCTGGAAAACTGCGGCATCGACTCGGAGAAATACACCGGCTACGCCTTCGGCATCGGCCTTGAGCGCGTGGTGATGATGCGCTACGGCATCGACGACATGCGCCTTCTGTACGAAAACGACCTGCGCTTCTTAAAGCAGTTTAACTGAGGACAAGGGGGACGACATCAATGGTATTACCCATGAACTGGGCGAAGGAATTCGCCGATCTTAACTGCTCCGCCAAGGAGATGGCCGACCGGCTCACCATGACCGGCAGCAAGGTGGAGTGCTATGAAAACGCCGCCGACGCGGTGGAGAACGTGGTCATCGGCCGCATCGAGTCCATCGTGCCCCACCCGGACTCCGACCACATGGTCGTCTGCCAGGTGGAGGTGGGCCAGGCCTCCCCGCTGCAGATCGTCACCGGCGCGGCGAACCTCAAGGTGGGCGACCTTGTGCCCGTGGCGCTGGACGGCTCGAAGCTGCCCGGCGGCGTGGAAATCAAAAAAGGCGTTCTGCGGGGCGTGGAGAGCTGCGGCATGCTGTGCAGCCTGGCCGAGCTGGGCCTGACCACCCACGACTTCCCCTACGCCATCGAGAACGGCATCCTGGTGCTGGACGGGCGGGATTACCCCGAGGGCATGCCCGCCCCCGGCACCCCCGCTGTGGAGGCCCTGGGCATGGACGACGTGGTCTTTGAGTTCGAGATCACCCCCAACCGCCCCGACTGCCTGGCGGTGCGGGAGCTGGGCCGGGAGTGCGCCGCCACCTTCGGCGTGCCCTTCAAGGACCATGTTCCCGAAGTGAAGCCCGGCCACGGCAATGTGAACAGCCTTTTGAAGGTGGACATCGAGAACAGCGAGCTGTGCATGCGCTACTGCGGCGCGGTGGTGGAGAACGTGCGCGTTGCCCCCAGCCCCAAGTGGATGCGGGACCGGCTGCGGGCCTGCGGCGTGCGCCCCATCAACAACCTGGTGGACATCACGAACTACGTGATGCTGGAGTACGGCCAGCCCATGCACTGCTTTGACCACAAGTATGTGAACGGCCAGCACATCCATGTGCGCAACGCAAGGCCCGGCGAGCACATCGTCACCCTGGACGGCGTGGACCGCGCCCTCAGCGAGGAGATGCTGGTCATCGCCGACGACGCGGGCCCCATCGGCGTGGCCGGCGTGATGGGCGGCGAGTACAGCGGCACCTACGAGCACACCACCACCGTGGTGTTCGAAAGCGCCATGTTCTACGGCCCCTCCATCCGCACCACCGCCAAAAAGCTGGGCCTGCAGACCGAGGCTTCCGCCAAGTACTCCAAGGGCCTTGACCCCAACACCTGCGCCCCTGCCCTGGCCCGCGCGCTGGAGCTGGTGCAGCTGCTGGACGCCGGCGACGTGGTGGACGGCGTGGTGGACATCTACCCCGCGAAGCGCACCGAGAACCGGGTGCCCCTGCGGCCCGAGGTCATCAACCGGCTGCTGGGCACCAGCCTCTCCCGCCAGGAGATGGTGGACATCCTCGAACCCCTGGGCTTTAAGCTGGAAGGCGACGTGGTGGTCTGCCCCACCCTGCGCGACGACGTGAAACGGGACTGCGACCTGGCCGAGGAAGTGGCCCGGTATGTGGGCTACAACAAGCTGCCCAGCACCCTGATGCGGGGCGTGGCCGAGGCACGGCCCACCCCCCGCCAGAGCTTTGACGAAAAGCTCACCCGCACCCTGGCGGGCTACGGCCTGTGGGAGTGCGAGACCTTCAGCTTCTACAGCGCCAAGTGCTTCGACGCCATCCATCTGCCGGAGAACGACCCCCTGCGCAGCGCGGTGGTCATCTCCAACCCCCTGGGCGAGGACACCAGCATCATGCGCACCACCGCCCTGCCCAGCGTGATGGACGTGGTGGGGCGCAACTTCAGCGCCCGCGCCGCCGAGTGCGCGGTGTTCGAGCAGGCCACCGAGTACCTGCCCAGCGCGCTGGCGGACGAAGTGGCGGACAACGACTTCAACGACTATCCCGCCCTGTGCAGGAAGCTGGCCGCCGAGGGCAAGACCCCCAGCGACCTTTTGCCCACCGAGGTGCAGAAGCTCATCCTGGCGGCCTACGGCCCCCAGTGGGACTATCTGGCCATGAAGGGCGTGGTGGAGGGCCTGCTGGCCACCGCCGGCATCAAGGACTTCACCGTGCGGCGCAACGCCGAGGGCGCCGCCTTCCACCCGGGGCGCGCCGCCGACATCTTTGTAAAGGGCGAAAAGGTGGGCACCGTGGGCGAAGTTCATCCCGCCGTCTGCTCGAATTACGGCGTGAAGGCCCGGGTGGTGGCCGCCGACCTGAACCTCGACAAGCTGTTCGAGCTGCGGGGCGGCGAGCCTCAGTTCGCTCCGCTGCCCAAGCACCCTGCCACCAGCCGCGACCTGGCCCTGGTGGCCGACGAGGCCGCGCCCGCCGCCGCGCTGGCCGGGTGCATCAAGGCGAACGCCGGCGAGAACCTCGAAAGCCTGGCCCTTTTCGACGTCTACACCGGCGAAAAGGTGGGCGAAGGCAAAAAGAGCCTGGCCTACAACCTGGTGTTCCGCGCAGCGGACCGCACCCTCACCGACGAAGAGGTGGACGGCGCCATCCAGCGGGTGCTGAAGGCCCTGGGCGAGATGGGCGTGGCCCTGCGCAGCTGAGCGGTTTTGGAAACAATCAACAAAAATGTCACGCTTTTGTAGTGCTCCTCTGCTTGCAAACGGTGAGATTATCCTGTATACTATTGCATATAAACTACTGCCTTGGTAAAGGGGGGCTTCGAGATGTCTGATCCTACCGCTGTATTCTCCATCTACGACGAGCGCGACCGCGAGATCCGCGCCGTGGTGCAGGAGGTGTACGACGCACTGAAGGAAAAGGGATACAACCCCATCAACCAGCTGGTGGGCTACATCCTCTCGGAGGACCCCACCTACATCACCACCTACAAGAACGCCCGCTCTCTCATCCGCAAGGTGGACCGGGACGACCTTTTGCAGGCGCTGGTGCGCAATTACGTGGATCCCTGATCTTTCAAGGGGGCCCCGCCGGGCGGCGGGGCCCCTTTTCTTGCGTTCTTTGCACCCCGGCCCATTTGCAAAGGCCGGGGCTTTTTGCTATACTGATGCGTGTATCCTGAACCATGGAAGGGGGCGGGCGCATGGCGCCGATCCGGGTGCTTCACTGCGTGGCGGGCCTGGGCCACGGAGGCTACGAAAGCCTCATCATGAACCTCTACCGCAACATCGACCGGGAGAAGGTGCAGTTCGATTTTGTCTCCTCCTTTGCCGGCGTGTACGAGCCGGAAATCAAGGCGCTGGGCGGCGTGATCCACCGCATCCCCTTCATCACCCAGAAAGGCCCCTTCGTCTACACCGCCGTCCTGGACCGGGTGCTGCGCTCTGGGCCCCGCTATCCCATCGTCCACTCCCACATGGACAAATTCAGCGGCCTTGTGATGAAGCGGGCGGCGAAGGCGGGCATCCCGGTGCGCATCGCCCACAGCCACAACACAAAAAACGAGGGCGGGCTTGCCTTTCAGCTGGTGAAGGACCACTACGGCCGGATGGTGCTGCCCTGGGCCACCGATCTGTTCGCCTGCAGCAAAGCCGCCGCCGGCTGGATGTTCGGCGAAAAGGCCGCATCCGCACGCATCCTCTTCAATGGGGTGCAGCCGGAGCGCTTTGCCCCCAGCGCCGAGGCCCGAAGCCGCATCCGCGCCGAGCTGGGCCTTGCCGAAGGCGCCTTCGTGGCCGGGCATGTGGGCCGGTTCACCGAGCAGAAAAACCACGCCTTCCTTCTGGAAATTTTTGCCGCCCTCCACGCCCGCCGGCCCAACAGCGCCCTGCTGCTGGCGGGGGACGGCCCATTGCGCCCCAAAATGGCCGAGGCCGCCCGCAGGCTTGGCCTTGAAGGCGCGGTGCGCTTTCTGGGCCCCCGGCAGGACGTGCCGGCGCTGCTATCCGCCATGGACTGCTTCATCTTCCCCTCCCGCCACGAGGGCCTGCCGGTGACGCTGGTGGAGGCCCAGGCGGCGGGGCTGCCGGTGGCCGCCAGCAGCGCCATCACCGGCGAGGTGTGCATCACCCCGCTGGTGCGCCGGCTGGGGCTGGACCAGCCTGCGGGCGACTGGGCCGCCGCGGCGCTGGCGCTGGCAGAAGGCGGTTTTGCCGCCCGCAGCTGCCCCGCCGGGGCCATCCGCGCGGCGGGCTATGACATTGCGGACACCGCCCGCTGGCTGGAAACGTTCTATCTCGCCCGCGCCGCGGGCAGCGAGGGGTGAAACACATGGAGCGACCGCTCATCACGGTGATCGTGCTGGTCTACAACGCCGGGGACTATCTGGGCCCCTGCCTTTCGAGCATCTCCCGCCAGACCCTCGCCGACTTTGAACTGCTGCTGGTGGACAACGGCAGCACCGACGGCTCGGCCGAGGCCTGCGACGCCTTTGCCCTGGCGGAGCCCCGCTGCCGGGTGATCCATCAGGAGAATCTGGGCATCATCGGCGGGCGGGGCGCAGGGGTGCGGGCCGCCCGGGGCGAGTATCTGGCCTTTGTGGACTCGGACGACCTGCTCCACCGGCGGATGCTGGAAGTGCTGGCCGAAAGCTGCCGCTCCACCGGCCTGCCGGTGGCCTGCTGCCGTTTTCTGCCCTTTTTGGGCGAGCAGCCCCCCGAAGTGCCGGACGAGCCGGGCGGGCGGCTGCGCTTTGAAGCGCCGCTGCATCTGGACGCGCTGCTCCACGACAAGCGGGTGGAATACAGCCTGTGCAACAAACTCTACCACCGCGGCCTGTTTGAAGGGTTCGACTTCTCCTCGCCGGTCATCTACAACGAGGACCTCTATCTCAACTGGCACATCCTGCAGCGGGTGAAGGGCATGGCCTTTGTGGATCTGGTGGGCTATTTCTACCGCCAGCATGCGGCCTCCACCACCCACCGGCCCCTGAACCGCCGGGCGCTGGAGGACCAGCTGTTCGTGGCCTCCAACATCCTGGAGGAAAGCGCGGGCGGCGCGCTGGAACCTTCGGTGCAGGCTTTTTATTACGAAAAGCTTTTGTATCTGGACAGCATGATCCTGCGGCAGGAGAACGCCCAGGACTTTGCCGCCGACCACCGCATGCTGCGCGGCCAGCTGCGCCAGAGCCTGCGGCGGGCGCTGGCCATGGGCCGCCTGCCCGTCAAAATGAAGGCCGCGGCGCTGGCGGCCTGCCTGCCAGGGCCTTTCTACCGCTGGCTGTGCCGCCTTTTGCTCACCGACCGCCGCTGACCTTTCAAACCGCCCGCGTTTCGGGCGAGGTGTTTTGTATGAAGCTTCTTTTTATCCTGGACACAGTGGAATTCCCCCTGGCCCCCACCCCCGCGCTGGCGCGGCGCGTGGCGGGCCTGCTGGCGCAGCGGGGCCACGCCGTGCACCTTCTGGAGCTGTGGGACGGGCGCACCCCGCCCCCCGCCGCCCCTGGCTGCAAAAGCCACCTGCTGGCCTTTGGCGACGAGCGGCGGATGAACGAGGCGCTGGAATTCGGCCGTGCCGGGGGCACGCCGGCGCCCCTGCGCCTTGCCCGCCTTGCCGCAAAGCCCGACGCGGCGCTGGCGGCGGTGCGGCAGATCGCCCTCAAACGCCCCCGCCGCCTCGTGGCCGCCCGAAACGCCATCGAGCGGCTGGACGCCGCCGTGGGCTTTGACGCCGCGGTGGCGGTGGCCGCCCCCTACGCGGGCAGCTTTGCGCTGGCCGAAGCCGCCGTGCCCTGCACTAAAATCGACTGGCAGATGGACCCCTACGCGGCCAACGCCAGCTATTCCGCCCCCGGCGCCTGGGGGCGGGAGCGGCAGCTGGCCCAGGCCATGGACAGGCTGCTGGTGCCCCCTGCCATGGCCCGTTACTACGCCCCCGGCGCGCCGCTGGAGAGCTTTGCCGGCCGGATGCGGGTGCTGGACTTTCCCAGCCTTGTTCCTGCCGCCCCTGCCGCAGCGGCGGTGAAAAGCGGGGCCGGGCGGCGGCGGTGCGTCTTTGTGGGCAGCCTCTACCCCGCCCTGCGCACCCCGCACTACGCCCTGGAGCTGTTCCGGGCGCTGGACGACCCGGGCTGGGAACTGGTGTTCGTGGGCGGCGGCTGGGAGAACTACCCCGCCAGCCTGCCCGAGGCCTGCCGTGCCGTTTTGGGCGGGCGGCTGGTCATCACCGGCCCGCTGCCCAAAGAAAAGGCCGAGGGCTATCTGGCGGGGGCGGACGTGCTGCTGAGTTTGGGCAACGACCTGGACAACCAGGTGCCCAGCAAGCTGTTCGAGTATTTTGCCGCCGGCAAGCCGGTGCTGCATCTGGCAAAGCGGGCGGACGACCCCTGCCTTGTCTATTTCCGCCGCTGGCCCCTGGCCCTGTGCCTCTTCGAGGGCGAGGGCGCAGGCGCGGGCGTGACGGCGCGGCTGGGCCGCTTTCTGGCCGAAGAGGGCGGGCGCACCCTGCCTTTTGCCG
>NZ_CALXHK010000039.1:0-21487 GCF_944388085.1 Candidatus Allofournierella excrementigallinarum
GGGACATCGACAAGGAGACGGTGGACTTTGTGCCCAACTACGACGGCACCACCACCGAGCCCACCCTGCTGCCGGTGACCTTCCCCACCATCCTGGCCAACAACACCCTGGGCATCGCCGTGGGCATGGCCTCCAACATCTGCTCCTTCAACCTGGCCGAGCTGTGCGAGTCCACCATCGCCCTGATGAAGGACGAAGGCCACGACCTGCTCGCCACCCTGCCCGCGCCGGACTTTGTGGGCGGCGGCGAGATCCTCTACAACGAGGACGAACTGCGCAAAATTTACGAGACCGGCCGGGGCAGCGTGCGGGTGCGCGCCATCTGGAACTACGAAAAAGACGGCAACATGATCGAGATCACCCGCATCCCGCCCACCACCACCGTGGAGGCGGTGATGGACAAAATCGCCGAGCTGGTGAAGGGCGGCAAGGTCAAGGAGATCAGCGACATGCGCGACGAGACCGACCTGAACGGCCTCAAGCTGACCATCGACTTAAAGCGCGGCCAGGACGCGGACAAGCTGATGCAGAAGCTCTTCCGCCTCACCCCTCTGGAGGACAGCTTCGCCTGCAACTTCAACGTGCTGGTGGGCGGCCAGCCCCGGGTGATGGGCGTGCGGGAGATCCTCACCGAGTGGGTGGCCTTCCGGGCCGAGTGCGTGCGCCGGCGCACCTGGTTTGACCTCAAGGGCAAGGAAAAGCGGATGCACCTGCTGAAGGGCCTGGAGGCCATTTTGCTGGACATCGACAAGGCCATCTCCATCGTCCGCGAGACGGAGGAGGAGGAGGAAGTGGTTCCGAACCTGATGATCGGCTTCGGCATCGACCAGGCGCAGGCGGAGTACGTGGCGGAGATCAGGCTGCGCCACCTCAACCGGGAATACATCCTCAAGCGCACCAAAGAAATTGAAGAACTGGCGGCGGAGATCGAGCGCCTGGGCGGCATCCTCAAAAGCCCGGCCAAGATCCGCCGCATCATCATGGAGGAGCTTTCCGCCGTGGCCAAAAAGTACGGCCAGCCCCGCCGCTGCCCCATCCTCTACGACGCGCCCGAAGCCGAGGAGGCCGTGGAGGAAGACGCCATGCCGGACTATCCCGTCACCGTGTTCTTCACCCGGGAGGGCTACTTCAAAAAAATCACCCCCCAGTCGCTGCGGATGAGCGGCGAGCAGAAGCTGAAGGAAGGGGACGAGATCAGCTGGCAGTGCGAGACCCACAACACTGCCTGGCTGCTCTTCTTCACCAACCGGCACCAGGTCTACAAATGCCGCGCCGGCGACTTTGCCGACACCAAGGCCAGCGTCCTGGGCGATTTCGTGGCCGTGAAGCTGGGCATGGAGGAAGGGGAGAGCCCGGTATTCCTGGCGGTCACCGACGACTACAAGGGCCACATGCTGTTCTTCTTCCAGAACGGCAAGTGCGCCCGGGTGCCCCTTTTCAGCTACGCCACCAAGCAGAACCGCAAAAAGCTCCTCAACGCCTACAGCGACAAAGCGCCCCTGGCGGCCATGCTGCAACTGCCGGAGAGCGAGGAGCTGGCGGTGCGCACCAGCGCCGGGCGGCTTTTGCTGGTGCATTCCACCCAGATCAGCGAAAAGGCCACCCGCGATTCGGCGGGCGTGTCGGTCATCACCCTGAAAAAGAACCAGGCCATCGAGAGCGTCAAACCCGCTTCTTGCCTGGAGCTGGCCAACCCCCACCGCTACCGGGTGCGCACCCTGCCCGCCGCCGGCGCGCTGCTGCGGGAGGAAGACCTGGCCGAGCAGCTGCAGCTCAGCTTCTAAAAGCGGCTGCGGCCCAAGAATTTTCTTGCATTTTGCCGGGCCTTGTGCTATGATGTTCATTGCATAAGAGCGTGTATCAAAAGCTAAGGAGCGTTTATAGTATGAGTGTTATCGAGATCATTTGCGGCGTCGTGCTGATGTTCGTGGCTGTGGCCATCATCTATCTCACCCTGGCGCAGGAGTCCAAGGGCAAGGGCCTGTCCGGCGCGATCATGGGCGAAGGCGGCATGATGGAAGCCGGCCGCACCCGCCGCAAGGACGTCAAGCTGGCCAAGGCCACCCGCATCCTGGGCGTTGTGTTCCTGGTGGTCATCCTGCTGGTGAGCGTCATCAGCGTCATGGAGTAAATCCGTTGTTTCAAGGGGGTTCGCAGACGGCGGGCCCCCTTTTTCCGAATCGTCCCTGGGCGGGGCATGGGGGAGAGCATATGTCCATTCGATCAAAAGTGCTGCGGGAGCTGGAAAAACGCCCCCGCCGGCTGGGAGAACTGAAAAGCATGCTGGGCAACGACAAGAAGGTCCAGCGGGCGGTGGAGGAGCTGGCGTCCAGCGGGCGCATCCTGTGCAAAAACGGCGCCTGGTTCGCCGCCAGGGGCGGCCTTGCCGACGCGGCCATTCCCTGCAAACTGGTCAAGCTGGGCGAAAACTTCGCCTTTGCCGCCCAGGCCGACGGGCCGGATATTTTCATCCCCGGGCGGGGCCTCGCCGGCGCCATGCCCGGCGACGAGGTGCTGGTGAAGCTGTTCGACAAGCCCAAGGTGCCCGGCAGCCTGGAGGGCGAGGTCCTGGCGGTCACCAAACCCCGCGCCACCTTCGTGGGCGTGGTGGCGGCCGAGGGCGGCAAGCTGTTCCTTTTGCCGGACGAGTGCCCCTTCCTTCGTTTGCAGATCAAAAAAAACGCCGCCGGCGGGGTGCGGGCCGGCGACAAGGCGGCGGTGGAGCTGCTGGAGAGGGGAAGCGACTACGCCGGCCACCGGGCCGGCGTTGCCGTGCGCTTTGGCAGCGCCGAAAAGGCCCGCCAGTGCGTGCGGGCGCTGCTCTACGCCGCGGGCCGCACCCGCCGCTTCCCCGACAAGGTGAAGGCGGAAGCCCGCGCCGTGGCCGAGCCCGGCCCCGCGGACTTCAAAAAGCGGCTGGACCTGCGGGCCGAGCCCATCTTCACCATCGACTCCGCCGAGACCAAGGACATCGACGACGCGATCAGCGTCACCGCCTGCGCCGACGGCTGGCAGCTGGGGGTGCACATCGCCGACGTGAGCCACTATGTGCGCGCCGGCAGCGCCATGGACAGGGAAGCCATGCAGCGGGGCACTTCGGTCTATTTTGCCGACAGCGTCATCCCCATGCTGCCCCGGCAGCTGTCCAACGGGGTGTGCAGCCTCAATGAAGGGGCCGACCGGCTGGCCTTCTCCTGCATCATGCAGCTGGACAAGACCGGCGCGGTGCAGAACTTCCGCTTTGAAAAAACCGTCATCCGCAGCCGGGTGAAGGGCGTCTACTCCGAGATCAACGCCCTGCTTGCCGGAACCGCCGGCGAGGCGCTGGTGGAAAAATACGCCCCGGTGGCCGGCCAGCTGCCGGTGATGGCCCAGCTCTACCAGCGGCTGGACGCCGCCCGCAAAGCCCGGGGCGCCATCGACATCGAGACCGGCGAGGCAAAGCTGCTGCTGGATGAGGACGGCCGCTGCATCGGGCTGGAAAAGCGCCGGCGGGGCCTCTCCGAGCGGATGATCGAGGAGTTCATGCTGCTGGCCAACCAGTGCGCGGCAAAGCTTGCCCGCAGCCATCAGCTGCCCTTTGTCTACCGGGTGCACGAGAGCCCCGACGCCGAAAAGACCGGGCGGCTGAAGGACCTTTTGCACATCGCGGGCCTGAACGCGGGTTTCAAGGGCGAAGCCCCCACCGTGGCGGAGCTCGCCGCCATCCTGGACGCCACCCGCGGCCAGCCCCTGGAGCGGGCGGTGCACATGGGCGTGTTGCGCAGCATGGCCAAGGCCTGCTACCAGCCCGCGCCCAAGGGGCACTTCGGCCTGGCCCTGGAGGACTATGCCCACTTCACCAGCCCCATCCGGCGCTATCCGGACCTTGCCATCCACCGCATCCTCAGCGACTTCTGCGCCGGGGTCAGCGGGCGCGAGCTGGAAAGCCGCTACGCCGACTTCGCGGCCCAGGCCAGCGAGGCATCCAGCGCCGCGGAGGTGACGGCCATGCAGCTGGAGCGCAGCGCCGACAGCTGCTATAAAGCCGAGTATATGGCCGCCCATCTGAACGAGACCTTCCCCGGCCGGGTGTCCGGCGTGAGCCGCCAAGGCTTCTTTGTGGAGCTGGACAACACCGCCGAGGGCTTTGTGAAAGCCGAGACCCTGGGCGGCGAGCCGGAACTGGTGGAGGGCTTCAGCCTGCGGGCGGGCGGCCGCCGCTGGCAGCTGGGCGACCAGGTGCTGGTGAAGGCCGTGGGGGCCGATGTGGCCCTGGGCCGCGTGGATCTCGAACTGGCGGAATAACGAAGGGAATATTTGCCTAAACTGGTGGCATAAACCTTTTTTGAAGGAAAGGGGAGTGCACACCATGGGCCTTGCGCTTTTGTTTGCAAAATCCGCCCCGGTCTCATCTGAACTGGCCGCATTGAAGCCGCCCTGCCGCGGCCCCCGGCAGCTGGAACAGGACCTGCGGGACTGCATGGCGGACATGCGCCAGAACCAATTGCTGTTTGACATGGAGACCGAGCCGGAGCTCATCGACCAGCGTATCTATGAGTATCAGGCGATCCAAAGCCGCTACCGCTATCTGCAGCGGCAGGCCCGGGCCGCGGGGCTCCGGGCCATCCTGTGAGCGGGGCGGCCTGGCCGGTGTGGGCCGCCGCGGCGGCGGTCCTGCTGGCGGTGGGGCTTGCCGCGGCGCGGCACCGGCGGCCTGCGGGCGCGGCGCTTTCCAGCGCGGTGGCGGGCGTTGCCGCCCTGGGGGCGGTGAACATGCTGGCCCCTTTCACCGGCGTGGGCCTTGCCCTCAACTGGTTCACCTCCTTCGCGGCGGTGGTGCTGGGGGCGCCGGGGGTCATCTGCCTGCTGGCCATGCGGCTGATGTTTCAGGCATAACGGCAAAAAGGGCGTTCCCGTTTTCGGGGAACGCCCTTTTTGTAAGAAAACGACCGGACCGTAAGCCGGGTTCTGTATTAAACGGCAATCTATCTTGGCCTTGCGTCGCCGCAAGGCTCACGCCACCTCCGGGGCGCGCGGGGAGCGCATATGCCCCATACGGGTGTTGCTTCTGGTAGGGTTTACATAGCCGCAAAGTCGCCAGTGCGCTGGTGAGCTCTTACCTCGCCTTTCCATCCTTACCGCGAAAAACGCGGCGGTTTCTTTCTGTTGCACTATCCCTGGGGTCGCCCCCGGCTGCCGTTAGCAGTTACCATTCCCCTGTGAAGCCCGGACTTTCCTCAGAGCGGACGCGATGCCGCCCCGCTGCCGTATGTTCCACTCGTTTTCCTGCATGGTATTGTAACACAAACGCCCGCGCGCCGCAAGGTTTTTGCGCTGCGCGGGTGTTTGCGGCCCAATTTTTTCTTGCAATGCGGCAAAAGCGGCTTTATAATGACACTATGGGCCGCTCAAGCGGCAGAGGGAAAGTATAGAAAGGGGTTTTATCCATGTTGAAAAACGAGTATCTGGCCCGTGTGTACGCCCAGGTGGAGCAGCGCGATCCCGGCGAGAAGGAGTTCTTGCAGGCAGTGCGCGAGGTTCTGGAGAGCCTGCAGGTCATCTGCGAAAAACACCCCGAATATGAAAAGAACGGCGTGCTGGAGCGCATCGTGGAGCCCGAGCGCTTCATCCAGTTCCGTGTGGCCTGGGTGGACGACGCCGGCAGGGTGCAGGTGAACCGGGGCTACCGCGTCCAGTTCAACAGCGCCATCGGCCCCTACAAGGGCGGCCTGCGGCTGCACCCCAGCGTGAACGCCTCGGTCATCAAGTTCCTGGGCTTCGAGCAGATCTTCAAAAACAGCCTCACCGGCCTGCCCATGGGCGGCGGCAAGGGCGGCAGCGACTTTGACCCCAAGGGCAAGAGCGACGGCGAGATCATGCGCTTCTGCCAGAGTTTTATGACCGAGCTGTCCAGGCACATCGGCCAGTTCACCGACGTGCCCGCCGGCGACATCGGCGTGGGCGCCCGTGAGATCGGCTATATGTTCGGCCAGTACAAGCGCCTGCGCAACGAGTTCACCGGCGTGCTCACCGGCAAGGGCCTCAAGTGGGGCGGCAGCCTGGTGCGCACCGAGGCCACCGGCTACGGCCTGTGCTACTTCACCCAGGAGGCCCTGGCCTTCATGAAAGGCGACAGCTTTGAAGGCAAGACCGTGGTCATCTCCGGCAGCGGCAACGTGGCCATCTACGCCTGCGAAAAGGCCGCGCAGCTGGGCGCCAGGGTGGTGGCCATGAGCGATTCCTCCGGCTATGTCTACGACCCTGCGGGCATCGACCTTGCGCTGATGAAGGAGGTCAAGGAAGTGCACCGCGAGCGCATCGTGGAGTACGCGAACAAGCGCCCCGGCGCCGCCTTCACCGCCGGCTGCAGCGGCATCTGGACCATCCCCTGCGACATCGCCCTGCCCTGCGCCACCCAGAACGAGCTGGACGGCGAGAGCGCCAAGACCCTGATCGCCAATGGCTGCAAGGTGGTGTGCGAGGGCGCCAACATGCCCAGCACCCCCGAGGCCATCGAAGCCTTCCTCGAGGCCGGCGTGCTCTACGGCCCCGCCAAGGCGGCCAACGCCGGCGGCGTTGCCACCAGCGGCCTGGAGATGAGCCAGAACAGCCTGCGCCTGGCCTGGACCTTCGACGAGGTGGACGCCCGCCTGAAGGACATCATGAAGGGCATCTTCCATGCAGCCTACGCCGCCTCCAAGGAGTGCGGCGTGGAGGGCAACCTGATGGTGGGCGCCAACGTGGCCGGCTTCATCAAGGTGGCCGACGCCATGGTGGCCCAGGGCGTCGCCTACTGATCTTACAAAACGCGCAAAACGCAGCGCCGCCCGCCGGGAGACCGGCGGGCGGCGCTTTTTCCTTTCGCAGGAAAAAACCACAGCAAATGGACGGCGCGGGGCGGTTGCGCAGCGGGGGTTTTTGTGCTAAAATATAAAAGCACGTCGCATGGCAAAAGGGGAGGTGGGCCCATGGCGCGGCAGACGCCCCAGGAACTTGCCTTCCCGGTGGCGCAGCCTTTTGACGGATACGCTTTGCGGGATTTCCTCGCAAGGATGGGCGTTTCGGCGGGGCTTGTGCGCCAGGTCAAGCGCGCCGGCGGCTTTTTTGCTGGCGGCAGGCCCCTGCGCACCTGTGACCGGGTGGCCGCGGGCATGACCGTGCATTTTGCCTTGCCGCCCGAGCCGCCCACCACCGTGGCGGCGGAAGACATCCCCCTGCGCATCGTCTATGAAAGCCGCCACGCCGTGGTGCTGGACAAGCCCGCCGGCATGGCGGTGCATCCCACCCTGAACTATGCCGGCGGCACGCTGGCCAACGCCTGGATGGGCTGTTTGGCGGCACGGGGCGAGACGGGGGTGTTCCGCCCGGTGAACCGCATCGACTGCTGCACCTCCGGCCTGGTGCTCTGTGCAAAGAACGCCTTTGCCGCGCCGCTGCTGGCGGAGAGCGCGCAAAAGTGGTATCTGGCGCTGGTGGAGGGCGCGCCGCCCGCGGAGAAGGGCGTCATCGACGCGCCCATCGGCCGTGCGCCGGGCAGCATCATCCAGCGCTGCGTGTGCGCCGGGGGCAAGCCCAGCCTCACCGAGTATGAGGTGGTGCGCCGCTGCGGCGCCCACACGCTGGTCAGAGCCCGCACCGTCACCGGGCGCACCCATCAGTTGCGGGTCCATTTTGCCCATATTGGCTGTCCGCTGGCGGGGGACGACCTCTATGGCGGCAGCCGGGCGCACATCGCCCGCCACGCGCTGCACTGCGCCTGCATCCGCTTCACCGAGCCCGTTTCGGGCGATATTGTGGAGACGGAAAGCCCCCTTCCGGCGGACATGGCGGCGCTGGCAAAATGTGACGGGGATTTGAAAATCCTGTGAAAAACCGCACCTGCGGCTTGTCCCCAAAGGGGAAGAAAGTGTACAATCAAATATAGACATGCGCGCAGCGCGTGCATCTTTTGCGAGAAAGGAGGAGACAGCGCCCATGGCGATCAAGGAAAAAACGCCGCCGGAAGAAAAACAGCTGGAAGGCGGCCAGCCTGCCGCCGCGCCGGAGCAGGCCGGCCCGGAAACCGCCCAGGCGGCCCCGCCCGAGGTGAAGAAAAAGCGCAGGGCTGCCCCGCTTCCCAAGGTGAAGAAGGCGCTGGACCCCCTGGTCACCAAAGCCAAGCAGAAACCGCAGACCGCGGTGCTGGGCCAGTTTTTGTACGATGTGGGCTTCTGGGCCGAGTACACGGTGCTGCGCGCCGGCCGCCGGCTGCGCAGCACCGGCCAAGGGCTCCGCGCAAAGGCGCGCGCCGCCGGCCTTTTCCTGAAAAACACCGCCGGCAAGGCCCTCGCCAACGCCTGGCATGAACTCAGCGCCCCCTTTGTCCGCCTGGGGAACGGCTTCAAAAACATCGCCGCCCTGGTGCGGGAAGAAAAGAAGAACGTGGGCGCCGCAAAGGCAGTGGGGGAGGGCCTGGCCTACTTCGGCCGGGGCGTGCGCCGCTACGCGCCGCTCATCCGCCCGTCCTTCGCTTATGTGCTGCCGGTGCTGGCGCTGGGCCTCTTCGTCTATGTGGTCAACACCGTTTTGAGCTACAACTACGTGCTGGCGGTGGAGGTCAACGGCAAGGTCGTGGGCCATGTGCAGAGCGAACAGGTGTTCGACGCCGCCACCGCCGAGCTCACCCAGCGCATCGACGCCCTGGGCGACGAGAGCCGGGAGTTCACCATCACCCCCACCTACTCGCTGGACGTTTCCGACACGCTGATGGACGAGGCGCAGATGGCCAACGTGCTGCTGCAGGAATCCAGCGACGAGATCCAGGAGGCCACCGCCATCTATGTGGACGGCGAACTGCTGGCGGTCACCACCGAGGGCGAGGCGCTCCACGAGTTCATCGACAGCCTCAAGGCCCCCTATGAGGACCCGGACGACCCCAACCTGCGGGTGGAATTCACCAAGGACGTGGAACTGCAGGACGGCAACCTCTATTTCACCGATTCCATCACCGACCTGCAGAGCATCACCGACGTGCTCACCGGCGAGGAACAGGGCGAAGTGACCTACACCGTGCAGCAGGGCGACGTGCCCAGCAGCGTGGCCAGCAAGTTCGGCCTGTCGGTGAGCCAGCTGCAGGCCCAGAACCCCCAGCAGGACATCCTCACCAGCTTCTATGTGGGCGACGTGCTCACCATCAGCCAGGCGATGCCCTATCTGGAGGTCAAACGGGTCGTCACCCGCACGGTGCAGGAGGAGATCCCTTACGACACCGTCACCACCGATTCCGCCGACCTTCCCTTCGACACCTACAAGATCGAACAGGAAGGCGAGACCGGCCTGGACGAAGTGGTCTACGAGGATACTTATTACGGCGACTCCAACACCCCCGAAACGGTGGAGATCAGCCGCACCACCCTGAAGGAGCCTGTCACACGGGTGCGCCTGCGGGGCACCAAGCTGGCCAACGGCATGGTGGTCTCCGGCACCAACGGCACCTGGGTGTGGCCGGTGCCCAACTACAAGGGCATCAGCCGCTGGATGAGCGCCAGCCACAAAGGCGTGGACATCCGCGCCAACTACGGCGCGTCCATCATCGCCTCCGACGGCGGCGTGGTCACCACGGCCGGCTGGCACTACAGCTATGGCAACTACGTCATCATCAACCACGGCGGCGGGCGGCGGACGCTCTATGCCCATGCCAGCAGCCTCGCCGTGCGTGCGGGCCAGGCGGTGAGCCAGGGCCAGGTGATCGCCTATGTGGGCTCCACCGGCAACTCCACCGGCAACCACTGCCATTTCGAGATGTTCGAAAACGGCGTGCGCATCAGCGCGAAAAAGTATTTTGCCGGCATGTGACCCTTTCCAAACCGTCAAAGACGCCCTTCCCCCGGTATGGGGGAGGGGCGTTTTTGACGGGAAAAGGCGGTTCTGCCCGCTTTGGAGGGCGGCGCGGGCGGCGCAACTGCGCGAAACCGGGCGAAAAACAGGGCATGGCGTTGGGACTTTTGAGCATAGAAATTACAATTTCGGCAAATACTACCCCTAAGGGTTCCCTTTTTGCGCCGTACGGTGTATAATATAACAGTTACAGTGCCCGGTATGGCCCTTTTGAGGGCCTGCAAGCGTGCCTATGCGGAGGTCATCCAATTGGAGAAATTTGTGATCAACGGGGGCAAGCCCCTCATCGGCGAAGTTTCCATCAGCGGCGCGAAGAACGCGGCGGTGGCGATTTTGCCGGCCACCATCCTTGCGGCGGATAAGTGCGTCATCGAAAACCTGCCCGACATCAGCGACGTGGCGGTGTCGCTGCAGATCCTCAGCGCCCTGGGCGCCAAGATCCGCATGCTCAACAAAAACAGCTACGAGATCGACACAAGCCACATCACCGCCACCCAGGTGCCGGACGAGCTGAGCCGCCAGATGCGCGCCAGCTACTATTTCCTCGGCGCATTGCTGGGCCGCTTCGGCTCCGGCAAGGTGGCCATGCCCGGCGGGTGCAATCTGGGCCCGCGCCCCATCGACCAGCACCTCAAGGCTTTCTGTGCGCTGGGCGCGCAGGATTCGGTGGAGTACGGCATGATCGAGGTGTCCGGCCGGCCGCTGGTGGGCGCCCATGTCTTTTTCGACACCGTCTCGGTGGGCGCCACCATGAACGCCATGCTCAGCGCCGTGCTGGCCGAGGGCCAGACCGTGCTGGAGAACGTGGCCAAGGAACCCCACATCGTGGACCTGGCCAACTTCCTCAACATGATGGGGGCGGACGTGCGCGGCGCAGGCACCGACGCCATCAAGATCCGGGGCCGCAAGGCGCTGCATGGCTGCACCTATTCCATCATCCCCGACCAGATCGAAGCCGGCAGCTACATGGTGGCGGCGGCCATCACCGGCGGCAACGTGCTCATCAAGAACGTCATCCCCAAGCATCTTGAGCCCATCACCGCCAAGATGGAGCTGGCGGGCGTCATCATCGAAGAGTACGACGACGCGGTGCGGGTGGTCCGCACCGGCGATCTGCTGCCGCTGAAGATCAAGACCATGCCTCATCCGGGCTTCCCCACCGACATGCAGCCCCTGATGACGGTGCTGCTCACCCTGGCCCGCGGCACTTCCATCATCACCGAGGGCATCTGGGAAAACCGCTTCCGCTATGTGGACGAACTGGTGCGCATGGGCGCAAACATCCAGGTGGACGGCCAGGTGGCGGTGATCGAGGGCGTGCCCGAGCTGCAGCCCGCGCCGCTGCGCGCCTCCGACCTGCGGGCCGGCGCCGCGCTGGTCATGGCCGCGCTGGCAGCCAACGGCACCAGCGAGATCGACGAGATCAACCACATCGAGCGGGGCTATGAGGGCCTGGTGGAAAAGCTGCAGGGCCTCGGCGCCGACATCCGCAGGGTGGAAAAGTTCGTTTCGGTGCTGCCCCAGGCGCTCTAAAACAGATCATCGGGGCTGTGGCGCGGCAAAGCGCCCACAGCCCTTTTCTGATACTTACTAAAACGAGAGGTTCCCATGGCATTCTTCACATCCCTGTATTCCGGTTCCTCCGGCAACTGCTCGGTGGTGCGTTGCGGCGGCGAATACCTGCTCATCGACATGGGCAAAAGCTGCCGCGTCACCCTGAATGCCCTCAAGGCGCTGGGCCTTTCGGTGAGCGGCATGAAGGGCCTGCTGGTGACCCACGAGCACAGCGACCACGTCGCAGGCCTGGGCGTCTTTTTGAAGCACTACAGCGTGCCGGTCTACGGCAGCGCCGCCACCCTCGACCATCTGGACGGCCTGGGCGTCACCCCGCCGGGGGCGGAGCTCATCGCCATCGAGGGCCGCTCGGAGCCGGTGGGCGGCTTTCTGGTCAGCGCCTTTCCCACCAGCCACGACGTGCCCTGCTGCGGCTTTCGCATCACCGCGCCGGATGGCTCGGTCATGGCCATCGCCACCGACCTGGGCTGCCTCACCGACCCGGTGCACACCGCCCTTTCCGGGGCCGACCTGGTGGCGCTGGAGGCCAACTACGACCTGCACAGCCTGCGCTGCGGCAGCTATCCCTATTACTTAAAACGGCGCATCGAGTCGCCCCGCGGCCACCTGGACAACAACGAGTGCGCCGCAAAAATTCTGGAGCTTGTGCAGCAGGGCTGCAAGAAGTTTGCCCTGTGCCATCTGAGCAAGGAGAACAACACCCCGGACCTTGCCCTGGGCGCGGTGCGCAGCGCGCTGGTGGCGGCGGGCGTGACCCCCGGCCCCGGCGTGCGGGTGCAGGCCCAGAAGCGCGCGGAACCCAGCGACTGGATGGAGTTTTGAACGATGCAGAGGATCGACCTTATCTGTGTGGGCAAGCTGAACGCGGCCTATTGCGCCGAGGGCGTGGCGGAATATCAGAAACGGCTCAGGGGCCTGTGCGAGTTCCGCATCATCGAGCTGCCGGAAGTGACGGTCAGCGAGAGGAACGCCGGCCCCTCCGTCATCGAGAAGGCGCTGGAAAAGGAGGGCAAGGCCATCCTTGCCAGCGTGCGCAAAGGCGCGGCCGTCGCGGCCCTGTGCGTGGAGGGGAAACTGGTCAGCAGCGAGGAGCTGGCCGGCCTCATCGCCCGGCAGGCGGTGGGCGGCGCGGGGGACATGGCCTTCGTCATCGGATCTTCCCACGGCCTTTCCCCCGCGGTGAAGCAGGCCGCCGCCTTGTGCATCAGCCTGGGGCGCATCACGCTGCCCCACCAGCTGGCGCGGCTGGTGCTCACAGAACAGCTTTACCGCGCCTTTTCCATCAACAACCACGGCAAATACCATAAATGACGTTTCACAAAAAGGAGGTCGGACACCATGAAAAAAATCCTTTCCCTGTGCCTTGCCGCCGCCCTGGCCCTGAGCCTTGCGGCCTGCGGCAAAAGCGAGCCCGAGAGCTATCCCGTGGAGGTGGTGGGCCCCGAGCGCACCAGCGCGCCCATGCCCACCGCGGACCCGCAGGCGGCGGCTTCGCCCCAGCCCGGCTGGCTGGTGGCGCCCCGCACCGACATCGACATCCAGAAGAGCCTGGCGGACTATGACAAGCCCCAGGCCACCCAGCTCGCCCAGCAGGATCAGCTTGCCTTCTTTTTGCAGAACGACAAGATCGGCGTGATCGACCTGGACGGCACAGTGCGCATCCCCGCCGAGAAGGACGTGCACTGGTGCAGCGTCTGCGGCATCACCAACGCCGACGAGAGCGAGATCTACGAGCAGGACGGCACCGTGGTGGGCTCCGGCGGCCACGGTCTTGCCGGGGGCACCATCTACTACGATGTGAACAGCAAAAAAGTATACGCCGAGGATATGGGCTGGCTTTATTCCTGGGAGGAACTGAAGGCCAGCACCAACCAGCCCTTCATTGCCGACGCGGTGTCCATCACCCCGAAGGAAGGGGCGGGCGGCCCGGACGACACCTACATCAGCGCCACCGACACCCCTGTGGATGTGAGCGAGGCGCAGGGCAAGATCATCATCATGCCCGACGGCGCCGCGCTGGACGGCGTGGTCTATGAGGATGTGACCAGCGCCTCCGAGGGGCTGTTCGCCGCCAAGATGGCTGGCCTGTGGGGCTTTGTGAACGCAACCACCGGCCAGCAGGCGGTGCCCTTCGTCTACGAGGCGGTGCGTCCCTTCAACGAGGGCCTGGCGGCGGTGAAGACCGCCACGGGCTGGGGTTACATCAACACCTCCGGCGCCGAGCAGACGGTGATGACCTTTGAAAACGCCCAGTCCGCCAGTGGCGGCAAGGCGTGGGTCAAGACCGCCGACGGCTGGGGCGTCGCCCTGCTCAGCGACTGGAAAGCCTGATACTTAACAAAACTACAAAAAAGCCGCCCGCCGGATGCTCTCCGGCGGGCGGCTCATTTTACTTATTTCAGGAATGCCAGATCGATCTCGTAGGGGCTTTCGGTGGAGTGCTTCATGGGAGCTTCGGCGCTGTACTTCGCAAGCGCCGCCGCGGCCTTGGCCGGGTCCGCCAGGGTGCCCGCGCCGCCCACGCAGCCGCCGGGGCAGCCCATGCCCTCCAGCAGGTAGCCGTTGTATTTGCCCGCGCGGGCCATCATCAGCAGGCGCTTGCAGTCCGCAAGGCCCTGGGCGCTGGCCACCTTGACTTCCCGGTCGGGGTCTATCTGCTTGATGGCGTTCACCACCGCCTGGGCCACGCCGCCGCTGGCGGCAAACCCGCGGCCGTCGGCGCTGGCATGCTGGAAGTCGTCGCCGGGCTCGGCTTCCAGGGTCTCAAAGTTGACCCCTTTGGCTTCAAACATGCCCATCAGTTCCTCAAAGGTCAGCACAAAGTCCACGTCGCTGCGGATGGTGCGGCGGCTGGCCTCCAGCTTCTTGGCGGCGCAGGGGCCCACAAAGGTGATCTTGACGTCCCGGCCCAGCTTGCTCTTGGCAAGGCGGGCGGTCAGCACCATGGGGGTCATGGCCATGCTGATGTACTGGGCCAGCTCCGGGAACAGCTTTTTGGCCATCATGCTCCAGCTGGGGCAGCAGCTGGTGGCCATGAAGGGCTGATACTCCGGCACCTCACGCATGAAGTCCTTCGCTTCCTCAATGGTGCACAGGTCCGCGCCCACAGCCACTTCCAGCGTGTCGATGAAGCCCAGCTGGCGCATGGCGGCTTTCAGTTTGCCGGGGGTCAGGCCCGGGAACTGGTTGATGAAGGCGGGGGCCACGATGGCGTAGTTCTTGTCGCCCTGGCGGATGCTCTGGATCAGCTGGAAGATCTGGCCCTTGTCCACAATGGCGCCAAAGGGGCAGTTCACAAGGCACATCCCGCAGGAAACGCACTTGTCGTAGTCGATCTTCGCCCGGCCCAGTTCGTCCGAGCCGATGGCATTCATGCCGCAGGCGGCGGCGCAGGGGCGCTCCATCTTGACGATGGCGTGATAGGGGCACACATCCACGCACTTGCCGCACTTGATGCACTTGTCCTCATCGATCACCGAGCGGCCGCCGGGGGTGAAGCGGATGGCGTCCTTGGGGCAGACCTCCTTGCAGGGGTGCGCAAGGCAGCTGCGGCACATGTCGGTCACCTCCACCTTTTTGGGCGGGCAGGCCGAACAGGCGAACTTGATGATGTTGATGAGCGGCGGGTCGTAGTATTTGCTGGCGATCACGCTGTTCTCGATGCCCGCGTTGGTGGGCGCCTGCTCGTCCATCGGGCGCAGGGGCAGGCCCATGGCCAGGCGGATGCGCTCGGAAACGATGGCCCGTTCCAGAAAGATGCTGTTGCGGTGGGTGCCCACCTCACCGGGAATGATCTTGTAAGGCAGCTTGACCATCTCGGCGGCGTAGTCCTGCCCTTCGTAGGAAAGCCGGGCCACCTCGGTGAATACCTTGCGGCGGATGTCGGTCACGGTGGTGTAGATACCGCGCATTGTGCTCATAAACGAACTCCTTTCCGGAATTGGGATCACGAACAGCCGCCACACGAGCGGCTCATATTAAAACTATACCATAAAGAACCCGCGCCGCCAAGGGCGCGGTTCACATTTTACAGGACGCATGCCAAACATCTAACGATTGCACAAAAACCGCAAACACCCGCCCGGACGCTTTGTGAAAGGTTGGGGCGAAAAAGGAAAAAAAGCCCGCCCCGGCGCGGTTTGTCCGGGGCGGGCGGCGGGCCGTGGTTTTAAAGGATCTTGTTGATCTGCCCGCCGGCCAGCCAGCAGTCCAGGCTGTGGAACACGATCTGGGCGCGCTTTTCCATGGACTGGGCGGTGGCAAAGGCCACGTGCGGGGTCACGATGGTGTTGGGGGTGTGCAGCAGGGGATGGTCCACGGGCAGGGGAGGCTCAGTCTCAAACACGTCGATGCCCGCGCCGCCAAGATGACCCGAATGGAGCGCGGCGGCAAGGGCGGCGGTATCCACCACCGGGCCGCGGGCGGCGTTGAGCAGCAGCGCGCCGGGCTTCATGCGGGCGATGGCTTCCGCGCCGATGAGGCCGCGGGTGGAATCGTTCAGCGGGCAGTGAAGGCTGAGGATGTCCGCCTGGGCCAGCACCTCGGCCATGGGCAGATAGGTGATGAGGCCGGTGCTGGGCTTGTGGCTGTGGTCGCCGGAGGCGATGATGCGGCAGCCGAAGGCGCTGAACAGCTGGGCCACCCGGGAACCGATGGCGCCGGTGCCCACCAGGCCCACGGTCTTGCCCCGCAGCTCCTGGCCCACCAGGCCGTCCTTTGTGCCGCCGGTGCGGCAGCGCTCCTCCACCTGGGGCAGATTGCGCAGCAGCGCCAGCGCCATGCACACCGTCAGTTCCGCCACCGAGTCGTTGGAGTAGCCGGAGGCATTGCTCACTGCCGCGCCCATCTCACGGGCGGCGTCCAGATCCACATGGTCCACGCCGGTGAAGGCCACGTCGATGAATTTCAGGTGCGTGCAGGCGCGGATGACCCCGCCGGGCAGGGGCATGTTTGCCAGCATCAGCACGTCCGCGTCCCGCGCTTCTTCAATGAGGCGGGCGGTGTCACCGGTGCGGGGATAGGCGGTGAAGGTGTGCCCCGCGGCGGCAAGCTGGGCCGCGTACTGTTCCAGCAGGCTGTCGGGGATGCCAAGAGACTCCAGCAAAACGATGTTCATACAAAAGCCTTCCTTTCTGAATCGCGGGCCGCGGTGGCCTGCGGGGATGCAGCGTCTGACTGCCGAAAAGAGCATGTCTGAGTTCATTTTACCACCAACGAAAAGCGTTGTCCACGGCGGGGCGGGCAAAAAAAGCCGGCATGGCAAAAAAGCCATGCCGGCCGCACGCGAGGGGAAGAAAAGGGATCAGCCGCGGTCTCTGCGCTTGAGGGCAAACACCGCCAGCAGGCCCGCGCCCGACGCCGCCAGCAGCGCAAGCCACAGCAGAGGCGCGCCGGCGTCGCCGGTCTGAGGCAGCGGGCCGGCCGCCGGGCCGGCGGGCTGTGCCGGGCCGGCGGGGGAGCCGCTTCCGCCGGACGAACCGCCGTTTGAACCGCCGCCGGAGGGAGCGTTCTTGTAAAGGGCGGTCACGGTCACGTCGCCTGCGGGCATCGTGAAGGAGGTGGCCGCACTGCTTGCGTTGACGAAGCTGCCGCCGCCGCTGGTCACCCAGCGGTCAAAGACCTTGCCCGCCGGGGCTGCGTCCGCCGTGATGGCCACCTGCGTGCCGGCCTTGTACTGGCCACTGCCGGAGCCGTTCTCCACGGTCAGGGCGTAGATGGCGGGCGTCTTTTCATACGCCAGCACGAAAGGGGAGAAGGAGCCGGTCTCGAACGCGAAGTAATCCTGCCCGCCGATGGTGGTCAGCGTCGGAACGATCGTTCGGGGCGGGGCGTTCTCCAGCATCTCCTCCACCGGGACGTCGTAGTTCCGGTCCAGCGCCTCAAAGTGATACACGTTCACCGCGCCGCCGGCCACATAGTCGCCGGGCACCGGCCAATAGATGGTCATCTGCTGCCCGGAGCCCATGGTCAGGAACGCATTGCCGTTTTGGGCGTCCACCAGATCCATGTACTGCTGTTGGTAGCCCACCTCATAGCCCGGGCTTTCGTCCGTCAGGTTGGCCGCGATATAATCCGTCAGAATGTTTTCGTCCAGCACCGAGTCCACCAGGAGCTTCACGTGCTCCGGCTCGGCAACTTCCACGCGGCTGTCGTTCACGAAATAGGTCACGTCATCGGGGGCCGAGGCGGTGATGCCGCCCGGCACGGCGGCGTCGCCGGTCACGATGCCGGTGGTCATCCCATCGTTCAGGCCGCGCACCGTCAATTTGCCCGGCTGCACCGAGACGGGGCAGACATAAGCGTCGCTGCCCACCACCAGTTCGGCGCTCACAAAGTTCTGGTCGAGCGCGCCGGAGTAGATGGTCATGTCGTACTCTTTGTATTTTTCCTCCACGCTGGGGGTGAAGTCATCGCTCAAAACGGCCTGGCCGGTCTCCTGGTCCCGGATCTGCACCCGCACGGGGAGCTGCTGGCCGGCGGCGGGCAGCAGCTTGTAGATGTAGCGCGCACGGGTCTCGCCGCCCGCTTCCACGTCGGTGCTGTTCTTCGCCGTGCCGTAGAGCGCCAGAACCCATTCGCGGGTGACGCCGCTGTGGTCGTCATACCGCAGGGTCAGCTGCTCGGACAGGTCGAAGGCATCGTCTGCGCCGCCCACCAGCTCGTTCAGGCTGTTCGGCAGGGTGATGTAATAGCCGGGCTCGGGGAAGCCGTTGCCGGCGTATCCCTCGTCAATGGAGCCGCTGCCGTCCACCACGCCGTAGTGGCCGCTGCCGCCGGTGTAGAGGGTGATGTCGGCAGGGGTGATGACCACGGGGGTGGTGTCGGTGACCTCCACCTCCATCACAAAGGCGGTTTCATCGGTGCCGTCCTGGCCGGCGATGAAGTTGTGGCTCGACTTGTAGAACTGTTTCGCGGGGCCGTAGTTCTCCACGAAGTAGCCGTAGACCTCCACCAGGTAATAGTTGCCGTCAGTGCGTTCGTCCATGCGGTCGCGGATGGAGATGGAAGCTTCGTCGGTGAACACCCGGTCATAGGAGACGGAACTTGCCGCCGAGGAGAACAGTTCCGGCTGCTCCTGGCTGCGGGGGCCGTTCACGCCTTCGTCCATTTCATCCCACCAGCAGTATTTGAAATAGACGTAGGTGCCGCTGGCGCGGGCCGCGTCGGTGGCCAGGGGATGGGTGACCTGCACTCCCACCGTGCCGGGAGCGGCCTCGTTCACGGTAACGGCAAGCTTCTGCACGCCCGGGGCAGAGCCCTCCACCACGTTGCCGTTCACCGTGAATTTCACCGTGGGTTTGGACAGCACAGAATCAGCCTTGATGGTGACGTTCAGGGTGTCATCGGACCAGCCGGTGACCTTGGAGGTGTTGGTCAGCACGCTTGTGCCGTCGTACAGCACCCAGCCCGCGTCATAGCCGGGCGTGCCGCCCACGTCGCCGGTGTCGGGCAGGGCATAGGCCGCGTCGATGCTCCAGTGGCCGGTGGCCTCATCCAGCGTGTACTGGATGCTCTGGCCAAAGAGTTTTTTCTGCGTGGCAACGATGCTCTGGCCGTTGTAAAAAACCAGCGTGACGGGATAGGTCTTGGTAACGCGGGTGAAAGAGCCGGTGCTTTTGTAGGCGGCGCTGTTGGGCAGGATGAGCAGGCAGTCGGCGGTGGAGGCGGCTTTGAAGGCCCCGCTGTGGTAGCCGCCGAGGCTGCCGGTGCGCTCGATGACGATCTGGGAGAAGCAGCTGTTGCTGTAAAATGCCTCGGAGCCCACGATCTCCACCGAAGCGGGGATGCGGATCTTCAGGCCGGCCCCTCTGGCAAAGGTGTTGCTGAAGGTCTGCTTGCCGATGACCCGCAGCCCGTCGGGCAGCTCAAAGGCGGCGGCGGGGTCGCCCCCGGCGGTGCGCACGAACTGCAGACCGGTGCAGCCGTTAAAGACCGAGCCGGAAGAGCCGTCGTCGGCGCCCATTACCTCCAGCGTGGAGGGAAGCACCACGCCGGTCAGGCCGGCGCAGCCGTTGAAGGCGCTCTTTTCCAGCGTGGTGATCTTCGTGGCCGACAGGTCCAGCACGCCGGTGAGCTGGCAGTTCAGGGCGGCCTGGCTCCTGATGACGGCCAGGTCCGACGCGCCGGAGAAGTCGACGGCCACCACGTTGTAGCGGCCCGCTTTGTCGTTGGAGGTGACGGCGCCCTGTTTGGTCTTTTCGGAAGAATAGGAATCCCGGAAGCCGTTGGCGGCGATGGCGGTCACGCCGCTGGGGACGGTGATGGAAAAGTACAGGGTGTCATCCGCCCCGGTGCTGACCGTTTTGAACCATTCCAGAGAGACGCCGTAATAAACGCCCCTGGTGATGACCATTCCCTCGGCGGGCACTTCCATCGGGTCGTCGGGGGACTTGCCGGCGCCGCCGCTCAGCGGGGCAGGCCGGGGCGCGCTCGGAAGCGCGTCCTCTCCGGGCAAGGCTTTGGGCAAAGCCTGGGGCACGTCCTCCGAAGGAGGCCCGGACGCTGGCCCGGCCAGCGCGTCCGACGCGCCGACGGCGGGAGTTTCGGGCGCGGTCTCCTCCGAAGGGCCCAAAACCCCCTCGGGCTGCCCCTCAGAGCCGCCGGCTTCGCTCGCCGCCGGCGTCCCGGCGGGCATGCACCCGCCCTCATGGCCGGCTTCCAGGGTGCAGTCGCCGGTCAGCTCGCAGCTGTGCGGCTGTGCGGCGGCGCCCGCTTCCGCGAAGGCGGTGGGGATGATCGCGGAAAACAGGATCGCGACCCCCAGAAGCAGCGCCAGCCAGCTGTGGCTTGAACGCAGTTTCATCGTGAGTGTTCCTCCTTGTGTCAGCGCGCTTGGCACTTTGTGATGGGCGGTCTTCATGTTCTCACCAGCGTGAAACGGCAGTGAGAGCCGGCAAAACGGCGGTCGTTCGAAAAAGTAGGCTTTTTCGGTTTTGGAGGGGGGAATGCTCAAAATGGCTATGCTTTTGAAATAAGTGTGTTATAATACTGTAAGTACAGTTTTCGGTTCTCAAAAAGCCCAAACAGCAGACGCAGATGCCTTCGGAACGGTACGTCGCGGCGGTTCAAAAAAGCCTACCTTTTTTGTCACGCAAGCTCTATTCTCCGCAGGCCCACCGCAGAAATGTGTCCGGGGCGACATGCAGTTCTTTGGCCGCCGCACGGGCGGTTATTTTTTTGCCCTCCCAGTCGGCTTTGAGCTGCGCAAAGCTTTCCGGCACCTCTTTCCGCGGCCTGCCGAAACGCACGCCCCTGGCCCGGGCGGCGGCGATGCCCTCTTTCTGCCGCTGGCGGATGTTCTCCCGTTCGGTTTGCGCCACATAGGAGAGGATCTGCAGCACAAGGTCCGCCACAAAGGTGCCGGTCAGGTCCCGGCCGGTCTGGCGTGTGTCCAGCAGGGGCATGTCCAGCACCACGATGTCCGCCTTCATTTCCTTGGTGATGATGCGCCACTGCTCCAGTATCTCCTCGTAGTTGCGGCCCAGCCGGTCGATGGATTTTACCGCCAGGATGTCGCCGGGACGCAGCTTTTCCAGCAGGCTCTGGTATTTCGGCCGGTTGAAATCCTTGCCGCTGAGCTTGTCCATGAAAATATTCTGCTCCGGCACGGGAAATGCCCTCAGCGCGATCAGCTGACGCTCCTCACACTGTTCTTTGGTGGATACACGGACGTATCCGTAGATCGATGCGCTCATAATGCGTCCCTCCTGTAAAATCGACTTGAAAAACAAGTTAAGTCAATTTTATAGGATGCCCCGTCCCTGTTGTGAAATGCCCCCAGAGAGCAGGAACAGCTGCGCTTCACCTTTCGTGCCGGCCGGAATGATGGCCTCCGTGGCGCTCGCCCCTTTCGATGGGAGCGCGATATCCCGCACAAAGAAAATTGTCAAATTTTGGGTTCAAGGCAAAAACTTGGTTCAAATCCTGGTCCAGGACAAAAAAACAGCCTGTAGAATGGCTCTACAGGCTGTTTTCTGTGGTCGGAGTGGCGGGATTTGAACCCACGGCTTCCTAGTCCCGAACCAGGCGCGCTACCAACTGCGCTACACCCCGA
>NZ_CALXHK010000040.1:0-20108 GCF_944388085.1 Candidatus Allofournierella excrementigallinarum
TAGGGAGGCCGCCGTGCACTCGTTGCGCACGTCCGGTCGCCCTCCACGCGGAGGGCGGGGATAGAAATACAGTGGCCAGCGACAAGCGCAAGCGCGAGGACGGTCGCCCTCCACGCGGAGGGCGTGGATAGAAATGATGGTGGGCGCCTGCCTATCAGCAGCGCGGTGCCGTCGCCCTCCACGCGGAGGGCGTGGATAGAAATGGGTCTGGCTTTTTGGGAAGCCGGACAAAAGCGGTCGCCCTCCACGCGGAGGGCGTGGATAGAAATAAGTGAGTGATGAAAGAGCCTGGTACTATTGCGCGTCGCCCTCCACGCGGAGGGCGTGGATAGAAATGGCCAGGTGAGGGCCGAGCTTACAAAACGATTGATCGTCGCCCTCCACGCGGAGGGCGTGGATAGAAATATGAGCTGTGCAGGGCGCTCGGCTTTCCCACGGCCGCCGCCCTCCACATGGAGGGTGACGGGCAGAAATCTTGTCTCGATAGTTTAGTAATAACTTACGGTAGTTATCCTCTGTGCAGAGTGCGTATGCGTGCGGGGCCATTTTGCTGATTGTTACACAGAGAAGTGCACAGTTTTTTCGGGTATCAATTCATCACGCAAACTCGCGCAGGCTCTGACCGATACCGTTCGGGGCTTTTTATTGCCATCTCGATCCCAACCGAAAAACCTGGCTCGCAGCGAGCCAGGTTTTTAACATAGCAGTCAAGTTTGCTGCGTTGTGCAGATGCCAGATTTGGGCGTATTAGCTTTCTGCCCGAGAAGGTTTTTTCTTCCATGCGCCGGGGGCGCTTCGGCTGATACGCCCACACAAACGGGCACTCGACACTATTCGCAGTGCGTTCAATCGCCTTATGAAGCAGCGATTTCAGGGCATCATGCATCACATTTTTAGTGGGATCATTCATTGCACAAACCTCCTTTGGATACATCGGACAACTCTTGCAAGAATTAAAAGAGCCGCATCTGCAAGCAACGTCATTATTAAGGAATAAGCCCAGTTTGGAAGAAGGCAAATAAGAATGCTGCACAGCAAGGAATATATCAACAGAGCTGCGAGCATCTTCTTCCTCAGTTTTCTATATTCTTCTTCCGAATAATGAACTTGCTGATTGTTGTCCGGGCCAAAGGCAATGATGGCCACAACAGCTATCCCCAACCCAATCCATGCGCTAATGCTGTTCATATATGCCAAACAAGTTAGCGCTATCAATTCCAAGGCCAACGAGAAGAACATGCCCCCTGCAAACGTTTTAGCATGATACTCGTTTGTCTTTGGGCGCAGATAAATTATTCCAAGATTCAAAATAATAACACTGTCGAGTGGAGCGATCACGCTCCCTGCAAGTATCAGAAAAGGGATGGATATCATTTGCGTCAGCCGGCTTTCAATCTGGTATGCGCACCACTCGTTTTCCCAAGGTTCCACAAGTTTGTTTCGAACAAGGAATGATGTAATGTAATTTGCCAACATGGTCATACGAATATCACATCCTCTATTGCAGTATATCATTCCTCCTTTTCTTTTCTGTTTTTTGATATAAAATACGAGTATTATGTCACGAGCGACGAGTTTCTGCAATTTCCAGGTATGCCAGGAACCAGCCGTCTTTATAGTCAATGCCAAAAAGCGAATCGTATCTGCTTAGTATTGTTTTTACATTTTGCAACTATCCCATTGAAAAAAAGCGCACTGCCGCCCACCGCTGCCGAAGACGCGGTGGGCGGCAGCTGCTTTGTGATCGCGGGCGAGACCCTTCAGCCCCGGGAGGATCGGCGGGAAGGCCTCCGTGAGCCCCCCTGGGCCGGTGTGTGGAAAGATACGCTGTGCGGATTTCCGGGCAGGGACCGGCCCCGTTGAAACAGCCCCCGGCAGAATTTGCAGTTTTGATACAGCTTGCAGATGACCCCGCGCCTCTGGCGGCGGTATCCTTGCAGCAGAGCCCGCAAATGCGGGCGGATTTCTGCGGGGCCTGTTTCCCGGGCCCGACGCGAAGGGAGCTGCCGCCATGAAAACGAAAACAAAACGCCTTTTTTCCGCCGCCTTTGCCGCCTGCCTGCTGCTTGCAGGCTGCAGCGCGCCGGGGCCCGAAGCCCCGGCCGCGGAAGGTGGCGCCATCCGCTTTTTGAGTTCCGATCTGTCTTACGGCTCGGGGAATGAGACGGGGTATTACTACTTTACAAAAGACGAAAACGGAAACAGCCTGCTGCGGGTCGTGGACTATGCCACCCTGCAGGACGTGCCTCTGTGCAGCCAGCCCAACTGCGCCCACAGCGGCGAGACCTGCCCCGCGTGGTTTGCCTGGGGCGGCACTGAACCGAGCGTCCTTGCCTCCGATGACGCGCTTTACATCCTGTTCTCCGGCGCCCCGTGGGACGGCTGGGCCTTCGAGACCTACGGCGAAAAAGCCCTGCCCCGCATCCTGAAGTGTAACACGGACGGCTCGGGCCGGCAGGACTTGGCCCGCTTCGGCGCATCGGAGGCCTTCGCCTCCATGCCTGCCGCCGACAGGCAAAACCTTTACATCATCCTCGCCGATTACAGTTCGGCCGGCGGGCCGGTGGAAAAAATCGTGACCATCGACCTTGCCACCGGCGCGGCGAGCGCCGACAAAGCGGTGCAGCGGACGGAACTGCGCATCGTGGGGGCATGGGGCCGAGAGCTCATTTTGCAATCCGGTTTGGGCCGCAATTACTACGCCGCCTACAATGTGGACACAAAGGCGCTTCGCGACCTGGCCGCCAGCGACAGCGCGGCCGCCGTGGGCGAGGGGGTGCTGTGCTGCGTGGACGAGGCCACCGGGGCCATCCGCACCGTCTCGGTGGAAGACGGCAGCGTGACGGAACTTGCCACCGACCTTCTGGCCCAGTGCGCCCCTCAATGGGCCAAGCTGGCCGCCGTGACCGAGCAGGGCTATGTGGTGCAGGCCTCGGGAGAGGACGTATACCACAACTGGCTCATCGACTTTGGGGGCAGGGCCGTCCGGCAGGAATTGCAGGCGGAGAGCACCGAAGAAGGGGACCGGATGCGGATGCTGGAGATCTTCGCCCGGCAGGGAGAAGATTATCTCGTTTCTCCCAGCCGCTCCTTCCACACCGTGTGCATCCCCGGCCCGAACGGCGTTACCTACGGCGTGGACGTGGTGGACTACGCCTTTGCCCTCATCAGCGAAGAGGACTTTTGGGCCGGCACGCCGAACTACCGCGCCGTGAGCCGGGCGGGATGAACGGCGCGGAATTTACAGTTTCGATACCCAAAGCATACACCCCCATGGTAGAGACCTCTCTCTGCCCCGTGCTATGCTGAACGCACAAACGGGGCAAAGGGGTGCTTTTCGACCGCCCACGCCCCGCAAAAGGAGGTTTTTGCGCCATGAAAAAACACATGTTGGCCCTGGGCCTCGCGGCCTGCCTGCTTTTGACGGGCTGCGGCGGGGGGCCTTCTTCCGCCCAGGCGGGTTCTGCCGGGCCTGCCGCCCTTGAAACGGTAGACGACCGTCTGGTCTATCTATCCAGCAGTCCTGACCAGCTGGGCAACGGGGCTGAAGGGGAAGCGGGCTACTATTACACCGACGCGTCCGGAGACTATTCTCATAGCAACATCCATTTTATTGACAAGGAAAGCCATCGAGACGTGATTCTGTGCTCTGACCCCGGCTGCGGCCACGACACCGACGCCTGCCCCGCGTATCTCGGCAACCATGGGCCCGAGCTTACCTGGGCTGGCGGCAAGGTGGTGCTTTTCCATAAAGGATCGAGCAGTGACCAGAGCGAGGTGCTGCCCCACATCGACGTGATGAACCCCGACGGCTCGGGCCGACACAAGGTCTGCGACCTGGAAGCAAATCAAGAATACAGCGCCGGTGTTGCCGCCAGCGGCGAGAGCCTTTATTTTCTTCTCACCACCTACGAGGCCAACGGCTACAGCACGGAACTTGTGCGTCTGAACCTGACCAGCGGCAGCCTTGTCACCGTCTGCAAGGTGGAAAAAACCGCATTTTTGATGGGCGTGGCCTGCGGGCAGCTGATCGTTAAACACTTCGGCCTGCCGGAAGGCCAAAGCCGGCTTTCCGACATCAGCCAGCAGCGTCACATCCTCACGGCCATCGACCCGACCACCGGCGCAAAAAGCACGATGGCGGAATGGCAGCAGGACGAAGGCTGGGAAGTGGTCGCCGACGACAAGCTGTTTTTGCTCAGCATGCCAAACGATGTGCTCCACCTGACGGTGCGGGATCTTGCCACCGGCGAAGAGAACGAATACGACCTGGGCATAGAGGTGGAGGACCCCAGAAATATCATGAACCAAAGCTGGCACAACGGAACCCTGCTGTTTGATCTGCTTTCCGGCTATACGGAAGAGAATGAACTCATCAGCAAGTATCTTGCCTTTACACCCGAGACCCGGGACCTGCGGGAGATAAATCTTTATGATCCGGTGCGGGGTTACCCTATCCTCATCGAAGGCGAACTGGGGGACGGGGTCATTCTTCAGGTGCCTCAGTACAGCGGATCAGACATTTCCAGCTTTGAACGCTACCAGTATAAATATTGCAGCTGGGAGGACTTCATGAACTCCCAGCTGCCCGAATAAACGAAACCCAGGAGGCCCGCCATGGAAATAAGCGCCCCGGCTTTGCAGGTGAAGGAATTGAAAAAAAGCTACGCGCTGCCGGGGCGCTTCGGCCGCCCGGCAGGCAAAAAGCAGGCGCTGGCGGGGGTGAGTTTCACCCTCGGGCCGGGGCTCTATGGCCTGCTGGGGCCCAACGGCGCGGGCAAATCCACCCTTTTGGGCATCATCACCGGCGGCCTTGCGCAGGACGGCGGCTCGGTTCTCTGGTGCGGCAAAAGCGCCCGCGCGCTGGGCGTCAAGTTCCGCCGCGCGCTGGGCTTCATGCCCCAGCAGCAGGGCCTTTACGACAGCTACACCGGCCGCCGCTTTTTGGCCTACCTCTGCGCCCTGAAGGAAATACCGGCCAAGGACACCGCCGCCCAGGTGGCGCGGGCGGCGGAATGGGTGAACCTATCAAATGAGCTGGACAAGCGTCTCGCCGCCTATTCCGGCGGCATGAAACAGCGGCTTCTTTTGGCCAGCGCCCTGCTGGGCGAACCGGAGCTGCTCATTTTGGACGAGCCCACCGCCGGCCTTGACCCCAAGGAGCGGGTGCGCCTGCGCCGGCTTCTGGCCGAGCTTGCCCAGGACCGCATCATTCTGGTGGCCACCCATGTGGTCGGCGATGTGGAGACGGTGGCCAAGGAGATCCTGCTGCTGAAAGACGGGCGGCTGGTGGCCCAGGCCCCGGTGGCCTCGCTGGTGGAGCAGTACGCCCCCGGCGGCAGCCTGGAAGATGTGTACCTCCATGTCTTTGGGGAGGAGGGGGGCGCATGAGGCTCCTTTTTGCGGAACTGCGCAAGGTCTGGGGACGCCGGGTCACGGCCCTCTGCCTTGCGGCGCTGGCGGGCGCGAACCTGTTTTTGCTCTACACCGGCACAAAACCCGGCCCCAACGCCGCCCCCGCCTCGGCCTGGCGGGCGGTGGGGCGGGACCTGCGGGGCCTTTCCACCACCGAACAGCAGACCCTCATCAACGAAAAGCTGGACACTGCCAAGGGCGTCTATCAGGTGGGACAGCTGCTCTACGATTATGCCCTGAACGCCCAGTACGGCTATATGTCCGACCCGCACACCCAATTCCCCGAACTGTTCGAACAGTACGAGCAGATTTACCAGGACAAGAGTTACACCCTCTACACCGAGAACCTGAGCCAGGAGGTGAACTTTCTCACCTCCGTCAAGGCGGAGCTGGACACAGTGGCCGGCTACCCGCAGTTTCTGGAGGATGTGCAGGCCAAGGCAAAGCAGCTTTCCGGCATCTCCATTTTCCAGAACTCCCAGAGCGGCTACGACCTGGAAAACATCGACAAGACCGCCGCGGTCTACGCCGGCATGGGCGATGTGCGGATAAACTACGCGCCCCAAAAGGGCCTTTACACCGCCCTGGACTATCCCTTCACCGACCTCATCCTGCTGGCGGCCATGCTGCTGCTGGCAAGCCTCTTGGTGCGCGCCGAGCGGGACAGCGGCATGCTGGCTTTTGTGCGCACCACCCCCGGCGGGCGGCTGAAAACGGCGGCGGCAAAGCTGGGGGCGCTGGGGGTCAGCCTGCTGGCGGTGCTGGTGCTGCTCTACGGGGTGAACCTGGCCTATTGCCAGCTCACCTTCGGCCTGGGCCCCCTCGGTCGCAGCATCCAGAGCGTGCCCGCCCTGATGCGCTGCACCATGCGCATCACCGTGGGGCAGTATCTAGGTCTGTTTTTGCTGGCCAAGTGGGCGGGGGCTTTTGTGATGGGCCTTTGGGTCATGCTGGCGGCGCTGGTCTGCCGCCGGGCAGCGGCTGGCTGGTGCGCCGGGCTGGCGCTGCCCGCGGCCCAGTGGCTCATCCGCCAGGCCATCCCCGCCACCAGCCGCCTAAACGTGATGAAATACGCGAACCTAGCAAGCCTTTTGCGCACTAACGAATTGCTAGGCAACTACCGCAACCTATACTGGTTCGACCACCCCGTTCCGCTGCCGCTGGTGGAATGGACCGCCGCAGCGCTGTGGTGTGCCATGCTGCTGACCGCTTTCTGCCTGGTGTTCTGCCGGGCGGCACTGCTGCCTGCGCCTACTTTTGCGGGCCTGCGGCTGGGCAAACCCCGCACCCGGCCCACCACCATTTGGGGCCAGGAGGCGCGCAAGCTGGCCCTCGGCTGCGGCGCGCTGGCGGTGCTGGCCGTCTTTGCCGGGTATCAGGCATGGCAGACCGCCGGGGCCGAAAGCTTCATCGACGCGGACGAAATCTATTATCAGTACTACATGACCCACATCTCCGGCCCCTACGACTGGGAGGCCTACCAATGGTTACAGGAGCAGAACGAAGAGTTCGAGCCCATCCGGCGGCTGGAGCGGGCGCTTCAGGCGGGTAAGATAACGTCGGAAGAGTACCAGATGCAGATGGGAGCTTACTACAGCCTTTCCCAGAAAAAGCAGGTGTTCGAACGTATCGTTTACGGGAATCTGCCCTATCTCAAAGAACACCCCGGCGCCCAGCTGGTGTATGAAAGCGGCTGGGAAAAGCTGTTCTGCTTTGCGGGAGACGGCGACCTGCGGGATACCCTGGTCGCCGGCCTGCTGGCCAGCGTCTGCTTTTCGGGCCTGTTTGCCTTTGAACACCGGGGCGGCATGAAGCGGGTGTTAATGGCCACCCCGCTGGGGCGCAAAACAACGGTGATTGCCAAACTGTTGTCATCTGGTGCCGCTGCAATACTACTGTGGGCGCTGGTGAGCCTGCCGCGGCTCATTGTGGCCCTGCGGGACTACGGCCTGCCCGCCCCCTTCGCCCCGGCCATGAGCCTTCCCGATTATCTCCATCTGCCCGGCTGGCTGACCCTTGCCGGGGTGCTGGCGCTGGCGGGGCTTGCCCGCCTTGCCGCCGTGCTGTGCATGGCGGCGGTCACCCTCTGGTTTTCAGAGACGCTTGGCAGCGCCCTCAGCGCCATGTTCCTCTCGGCCCTTATCTTCTGCCTGCCGCCCATGCTGGCTTTAAGCGGTTTGTGGCCTCTGCGCTGGGTGGGGTCGTATCCGCTGTTCCATCTGGCAGAGCTGCTGCGCCGCCCTTCCGACGGCGCGGCGGGCCTTGTTCTTCTCGTTCTGGCCGCGGCGGTGTGCTGGCTGTGCGCCGGCCGGCTGCGCGCAAGGTGGGAACAGCCGCAAAAATAGCCACAGCTGTTGAAAGGCCGGAGGCTTTGCCTCCGGGGCCCGTTTCCTTCATCCGGCGCGCACGCCGGTGCGGGTCTGCTCGATGATGCTGTCCATGATGTCGCGGGTGAGGCTGCCGGTGATGTAGCCGAAGACGTTGCCCTCTGCGTCGATCATGAAGGTGGTGGGGAAGGCGCTGACGCCGTATTGGGTGAATATCTCCCCCGTCTGGTCCATCACCGTGGGGTAGGTATAGCCCTTTTCCCCCAGCCAGCCGCCGATCTCTTCGGCGGTGAGGCTGTCGGCGTTGCCGGGGCGGTCGGGGTCGTGGGGGTTCGCCACCCCCAGCACCACCACCTCGCCGGCGTTTTCGCCCCAGTCCTCATAGAGCTGCTGGATCTCCGGCATCTCCCGCTGGCAGGGGCCGCACCAGGTGGCCCAGAAGTTCAAAAACACCACCTGGCCCTTGTAGTCCGAAAGGGTGTGCTCCTGGCCGTTCTGGTCCACAAGGGTGAAGTCCGGCGCGGGGGGCAGCTCGCTGGCGGAGGAGGAACCGCTCTCCGGCGCGGAGGGCGCGGCGCTCTGGCTGCTCTGGCTTTCGCCGGCCTCGCCCTCGCTGCCCGGCACGGCGGCGGGCCCGCTTTCCGGCTGGGAGGCGCTTTGGCTGGCCGAAGCGCTTTGGCCGGCGGTGCCGGAAATGCCGCTGAGGTAGGCGGTGAAGCCGTTCATCCAGCCGGTGAACATCATCACCCCCATCAGGATGAGCAGCACGCCGCCCGCCCGGGCGGTCCACTTGAGCCAGCCGGTGTGGCGCTTGAAGAAGGCCAGCACCTGGCTGGTGAACAGGCCCACCGCCAAAAAAGGCAGCACAAAGCCCAGGGTGTAGACCCCGATGAGCGCAAAGCCCATGCCCCGGGTGGCGGCGCTGGCGGCCAGCAGCAGCACGCTGGTGAGGGCCGGGCCGACGCAGGGCGTCCAGGCGAAGCTGAAGGTAAAGCCCAGCACCAGTGCGGCCAGAGGGCTGGCCCCCCACTTTTTGGGGTCGAAGGGCAGCCGCCACTCCCGCTGCATGAAGCGGCTTTCCAGAAAGCCCAGCTGCACCAGGCCCAGCAGCACCACCAGGATGCCGCCGATGCGGGCGGCCAGCGCCCGGTTGCCGGTGAAAAAGCGGCCCAGCTGGGTGAAGCCCAGGCCCAGCACGAAAAAGGCGAAGCTGATGCCCAGGATGAAAAACAGGGTGTTGCGCAGCGTCAGGCGGCGGCGCTGGCGGTCGGTGAGGTCCTCGGCGGAGGCGCCGCCCGCCAGATACCCCAGATACAGCGGGATGAGCGGCAGCACGCAGGGCGAGAAAAAGCTCAGAAGGCCCTGGAAGAACACCGCCAGCGCCGAAACGCTTGTCTCCACGGTAAATCCCATTCAAAACACTCCTTTCCCCTTTTGCGGCGGGGGTATGGGGCTATGATACCACAAAACGGCCCCGTCCACCGTAGCAAAGTCACCATCGGGGCCGGAAAAGCCCCCGGCAGGCAGGCTGCCGGGGGCTTTGGTTCGGCGGTTTGTTTTATTTGCCGGCCTTCTTGGCGGGCTCGGCCTTCTTGGCGGGCTCGGCCTTCTTGGCAGGCTCGGCCTTCTTGGCAGGCTCGGCCTTCTTGGCAGGCTCGGCCTTAGCCGCTTCGGCCTTGACGGGCTCCGCCTTGGCGGCGGGCTTGGCCTTGGCGGCGGGCTTCGCGGCCTTCGCCTTCTTGGCGGGCTCAGCTTTCGCGGCCGCCTCGGTTTTCTTGGCGGGGGCGGCCTTGGCTGCCTCGGCTTTGGCGGGGGCGGCCTTCCTGGCGGCGGGCTTTTTGGCCGCGGGCTTCTTCGCGGCGGGCTTCCTGGCGGCTTTGGGGGCCTCCTCCTTCACGGGCTCGGCCTTGACCGGGGCCTTCTTCTTAACGGCTTTGGCCTCCGCCACGGTCCAGGTCTGGTTTTCGCCGCCCACGTCCTGCCAGATCTGCAGGCGGGCGCCGTTCTCCTGGTTCATGCCCACCACGTCCAGGCACTTGCCGGACAGGTTGGACTTGATCTTCACCCGGCCGTCGCCGGTGGATTCCAGCACCCACAGCTGGCTGGAGCCGCTGGCGCCCTCCCACTGGTGGACCCAGGTGCCGTCCACCACGCCGCCGGCGATCAGGTCCAGCATCTTGCCGGTGAAGCGGTTGCAGATGCGGTAGACGCCGTCGCCCGCGCGCACAAAGCTCCACTGCTGCCACTCCTCGCCGGCGTAGTCCCACAGCTGGATGGCGGCGCCGTTCTCGGTGTTGTAGTCGGCCACCTCCACGACCTTGCCATTGGCGGCGGTGATGGTATAATATTTATCAGCACTGATCACGGTTTGAGCAGTCTTTTTCATGTTGAATGTCCTCCATTCTTTTTCACATGTTTCCCCATTCGGAAACCTCGCATTTTATTATAGCACCACAGCGAAATCCGTCAAGCAAATCGGCCTAAAATGCCGTTTTGCGACGCAAACTGCACCATGAAAGGGTCTTTTTATGACATACGAGCGCATTCAAACGGCAACGTTCCTTCTGCGGGAGAACCGCTTCACCGCCCAGGCGCTGCTGGACGGCGCGCCGGTGCGGGTGCACGTGAAGAACACCGGCCGCTGCGCCGAGCTTTTGGTGAAGGGGGCCACGGTGTATCTGGCGCAGGCGGGCAGCCCCGCCCGCAAGACCGCCTGGGACCTGGTGGCGGTGGAAAAGGGGCCGCTGCTCATCAATATGGACTGTGCCGCTCCCAACAAGGCCGCCGGCGAGTGGCTGGCCGCCGGAGGGCTGGGGCGGCTGGAAGGCCTGCGGGCGGAGTATGCCGTGGGGGATTCCCGCTTCGACTTTCACGCCCTGCGCGGCGGCGCGCCGCTGCTGGTGGAGGTGAAAGGCTGCACCCTGGAACGCGCGGGCGTGGCCGCTTTCCCCGACGCGCCCACCCTGCGGGGCTTAAAGCACGTGCGGGAGCTGACGGCGCTGGCCGCCGGGGGCTGGCAGTGCTGCGTGCTGGTGGTCATCCAGATGAAAGGGGTGCGCCTGTTCCGCCCCAACTGGGCCACACAGCCTGCCTTTGGCCGGGCGCTGGCCGAGGCAAAGGCCGCCGGGGTGCAGCTGCTGGCCATGGACTGCCGGGTGACGCCGGGCAGCATGGCGCTGGATGCGCCGGTGCCCATCGACCTGACGCCGCCGGAAGGAGTGTGAACCATGGCCGTTGCACAAAAGACCCGCTACCGCTGGCTGGACGCCCTGCGCGGCGCGGCGGTGGCGAATATGGTGGCGTTCCACTTCTGCTACGACTGGTTCGAGGTGTTCGCCCGGCTGCCGGGCTGGTATTTTCTCTGGCCCATCCGGCTTTGGCAGCAGGCCATCTGCTGCACCTTCATCCTCACCGCGGGCTTCTCCGCCCATCTGGGCCGGCGGGCCCTGCGCCACGGCCTCATCCTGAACCTGTGCGGTCTCGCGGTGAGCACGGTGACGCTGCTGGCCCTGCCCAGCGAAGCGGTGCGCTTCGGCGTTTTGAACCTGCTGGGCTGCGCGGTGCTTCTGGTGTGGGCGCTGCGCCCCGTGCTGGAAAAGCTGCCCGCCGCGGCGGGCCTTTGCGCAAGCCTCTTCCTCTTTGCCCTCACCCGCCATCTGCCGGAGGGGTATCTGGGCCTGTTTGGGATGTGGCGGCTGAAGCTGCCCGCCGGGCTCTACCGATGGGACGCCCTGGCCTTTCTGGGGCTGCCGGGGCCGGCTTTTTCCAGCAGCGACTATTTCCCGCTGGCGCCCTGGTTTTTCCTGTTCCTCGCCGGGTGGTTCTTCTGCAAGCTGGCCCGCCCCCGGCTGGAGGGCTTTCTCCCCCGCCTGGGCTGCCCGCCGCTGGAGTGGGCGGGGCGGCACAGCCTGGCCGTTTACCTGATCCATCAGCCGGTGTGCATGGCGCTGTGCTGGCTTTTGAACCTTTGAGCAAAAAGGCCGGGCGGGCACGTTTTTCCCGTGCCCGCCCGGTTTTTTTATGCGTTGAGGATGAGGTAGGCGGTGTAGGCCACATAGGCCAGCAGGCCCGCCGCGCCCATAGGCTTGGTCATCCGGCCCTTGATGCGACACCAGATAAACAGCGCTGCGGTGAGCGCCGTCATGATGACGCCGTCCACCAGAACGCCCCGGGCGCTCTCGATGGGGGTCAGGGCGCTGGACACGCCCAGAATGAACAGGATGTTGAAGATGCAGGAGCCCACGGCGTTGCCCAGCGCAAGGCCGCTCTCGCCCTTGCGGGCGGCCACGATGCTGGTGGCCAGCTCCGGCAGGCTGGTGCCCACCGCCACGATGGTCAGTCCAATGAGCGTTTGGGAGAGGCCCAGCGCGGCGGCGATGCTGCTGGCGCTGTCCACCACCAGGTCGCCGCCCCAGATGATGCCCACCATGCCCAGCAGGATGAAGGCCGCGCACCGCAGCAGGCTGACCGGCTTGCCTTCCGTTTCGGGGGTGCGGCTGGCCAGCGCCTGCGCCACCGTGAGGGCGATGTAGGCCGCCATCAGGCCCAGCATCACGACGCCCTCCCAGCGCTGGAGCACATCGTCCCACATGAACAGCACCAGCAGGGCGCTGGCGCCGATGCACACCGGGAAGTCGCGCACCATCAGTTCCTTGTCGGGCGCAAAGCTCATCATCAGGGCGCAGACGCAGGCCACCACCATCAGGTTGAAGATGTTGGAGCCGATCACGTTGCCCAGGCTCAGGCCGTTGTTGCCGGTGAGCCCGGCGGTGATGGACACCGAAGCCTCCGGCAGGCTGGTGCCCATGGCCACCACGGTGAGGCCGATCACCACGCCGGGCACCCGCAGGCGGCGGGCGACGCCGGAAGCGCCGTCCACAAAAAGGTCTGCGCCTTTGACCAGCAGCGCAAAGCCGGCCGCCAGCACCAGACAGTTGAAAAGCATCGTCATGCTGTTTTGACATCCTTTCGTTTCGGGCGGCGGGGAGGTCAGTCCTCGCCGTCCACGTCGATCTTTTTCATGGGTTTGCGGAACAGAAGGTCATAGAACACCGGCACGATGAAAAGGGTGAGCAGGGTGGCATAGCCCAGGCCCCCCATGGTGACCAGCGCCATGGGTTTGGAGAGTTCCGCCCCCATGCCGGTGCTGAAGGCCATGGTGCTCATGGCCAGGATGGTGGTGAGGGCGGTCATCAGGATGGGCCGCATGCGGGTCTTGCCGGTCTCGATCAGCGCCGCGCGCTTCTCCATGCCCTCCAGCCGCAGCTGGTTGGCATAGTCCACAAAGACGATGCCGTTGTTCACCACCACGCCCGCCAAAATCAAAAAGCCCAGCATGGAGATGACCGAGAGGGGCAGCCCCGCGATCCACAAAGCGCCCAGGCCGCCGGTGAAGGCCAGCGGCATGGTGAGCATCACGATGAAGGGCCCCAGCAGGCTTTGGAACTGGGCCACCATGATCATGTAGATAAACACCACCGCCAGCAGGATCATCAGCACCAGGTCCTGCATGGCCTGGGCCACCGTCTGGGTCTCGCCGCCCACCTCAAGGGTGTAGCCGTCCGGCATGTCGTAGCTGTCCAGCGCGGGCTGGATGTCGCGGCTGATGAGGGTGGCGTTGTAGCCCTCTTTCACCGCCGCGCTCACCGTCATGTACCGCTGCTGGTTCTCCCGGTTCACCGCCGCAAGGCTGAGGTCGTCCTTCAGGCTGGCGAACTCGGAAAGGGTGTGGGTCTCGGGCTCCGCGTCGGGGCCCGTGCCGGGCACCTCGAACTCGTAGCCCATCAGGGCGTCCCGGTCCAGCTTGTTCCGCTCGTCCGCCACCACTACCTCGTAGTCCTCGGCCCCCGCCGCAAGGGTGGTGGAGGTGGTCTCGGTGGTCAGGGCGGCGGCCAGCTCGCTGTAGATCTGCGCCACCGTGAGCCCGCAGCGCATGGCGGCGTCCTTGTCCACCACCAGCCGCAGCTGGGGCGTGCCCTCCTCCTGGCCGTTGGTGGGCTCTTCCAGCCCCTCCACGCCCCGGAGGATGTCCATCAGGTCATGGGTGATGCGGTTGAGTTCGTCCACGTCCGGGCCGCGGACGATCAGCTCCACGCCGCTGCCGCCCAGCGCCGACATGTCCATGCCGGAGGTGGTCACGCTCACCTCGCAGCCGGGCAGCTGAGCGGAAAGGGCGGCAAGGCCGTCGGCGGCTTTTTCGCTGCCGGCGTTTTCGTCCAGCACAAGATAGAAGCTCATGCTCTCCACCGTGTCGGAGCTGGCCGCGCCGCCCATGCCCATCATACTCATGCCGGCGCCGCCGTCCATGGCGCCCACCGTCTCCACGCCCTCCACTTCCTGCATCAGGGCCATGGCCTCGTCGGCAAGGGCGTAGGCGTCGGCGCGTTTGGTGTCTTCCGGCAGGATGAGGGTGGCGCTGATCTGGTTGGCGCTCATGCTGGGGATGAACTCCATGCCCATCTGGGTGGTGTGCCAGATGCACAGGGCCAGCAGGGCGGCGGCCAGCGCCAGCGGCACGGCTTTGACCCGCAGGCAGAAGTCCAGCGCCCGCTCATAGCCTTCCAGCGCCTTGTCAAACCAGGGATGGCGCTTTTCCCTGCTCTGGCGCAGCATGGTGGCGCTGAGGGCGGGCACCAGGGTCAGGGCCACGATGAGACTGGCCATCAGCGAGTAGGCGATGGTGAGGCCCATGTCCACAAAGAGCTGGCGGGTGAGGCCGTCGGTGAAGACGATGGGCAGGAACACGCAGACGGTGGTGAGGGTGGAGGCCGCGATGGCCCCGCTCACCTGTTTGGCGCCCTGCACGGCCGCCTTTGCCGCCGGAAGCCCCAGGCCCCGCAGGCGGTAGACGTTCTCCACCACCACGATGGAGTTGTCCACCAGCATGCCCACGCCCAAAGCAAGGCCCGAGAGGCTGATCATGTTGAGGGTGACGCCGGAGAAGTACATCAGCACCACGGCGAACATCAGGCTGATGGGGATGCTGAACGCCACCACCAGCGTGGGGCGCAGGTCCTTGAGAAAGAGGGCCAGCACCAGCACCGCCAGCACCGCGCCCCAGCCGAGGTTGGAGAGCACCGAGTCCACCGTCATCTGGATGTAGACGCCCTGGTCCATCAGCGGGGTGATGCGCAGGCCGGGATACTTGGCTTCCAGTTCCTCAATGGCCTCGTTCACCGTTTTGGACACTTCGCTGGTGGAGGCTGTGGATGTTTTCTGGATGCTCACCGCCACCGCCGGGTTGCCGTTCATGCGGGCGTAGCTTTCACCGGAGTTGTCGATGACCGTCACGTCGGCCACGTCCGAGAGGCGCACATCGCCCACATCCCCCGCGTCCATGTGCAGCAGCAGGGCGTTTTCCACTTCCTCCACGCTGGAAAAAGCGTCGCCCACTTTCAAAAGGTACTGGTCCTCGCCCTGATAGAGATAGCCGACGGGCATGGCGAAGTTCTGGGCCATGACCAGGTTGGCCACCATCTCCTTGGTGAGCAGGGCGCTCATGTCCGCCTGTTCCAGGGCCGCGGCGCGGGCGTCTTCAAACTGCTTTTGGGCGTCCTCCAGCTGGGCCTCGCCCTCCTTGAGGGCGCTCTCGGCGGCGGCCAGCTGAGCCGAGGCGCTGCCGAAGCCCGCCGCGGCCAGAATTTTGCCCTCCTCCAGTTTTTTGTAGGCCTCCTGAGCCTTCTCCACCCCGGCCTTGGCCTGCTCGGCCATCGCCCTGGCGGCGATCAGTTCGGTGTCCAGGTCGCTCAGCGCCACCTTGATCTGCTCAATACGGGCATCGGGGTCTGCCCCGTTGTCTCCCACCAGGGCCAGCATGCTCTTCAGGCTGTCCTGGGTGAGGGCGGCCACCTGGCCGGCCATGGGGCCCTGGCTCAGCAGCGCCTTCATTTTTTCAAAGTCGGCGGCGGGCATTGCAGCCGCTTCTTCCACGCTGGACGGCAGGCTCGCCGGCAGGTCCAGGCCGGGGAACATATCCGGAGTCGCGCTCCACGCGGCGTACAGGTCTTCGTAGCTGCCGAACTGGCTGCCCATCTGCTTCAGCAGCGTGCTTTCCAGTGTTGCGAAAATCGCGTTCAGCGTGCCGTATCCTTCCAGGGCTTTCTGTTCCCCTTCCAGCGCGGCCTTGCTGGCCTCCAGGGCGGTCTGCTGGCTGGCGAGGGCCTGGGCCTGGGCGATGGCGGAATCCAGCTGGGCGCTGGCGTCGGCCAGCTCGGCGGCGGTGTCGCCCTGCCGGTTTTCCAGGGCGGTCTTGCCGTTTTCCAGCTCGGCGCGCCCGTCCTCTACCTTTTTCTTTGCGTCATCCAGCTCGGCCCTGGCGTCCGCCAGTTCCTCGTCCACGCTGGCCAACACCCTGGTGTTGATGGCTTCGATCTTTTCCTCGCTGAGGCGTATCTCCACGCTCTTTTCCACCAGGCCGGTGCCGCTGACGCTGGCCACGCCCGCCTGCCGCTCGAAGGCGGGGATGACCGTCTCGGAGGCGAAGTCGGTGAGCTGGTAAACGTCCATGCCCTCCATGTCCACTGCGGCGATCATCACCGGCAGCATGTCCGGCGAAATTTGCAGCAGCATGGGGTTGCCGGCGGTGTCGGGCAGCAGGCCCCGCACCTGATCCGCCGCGGTGGACAGGTTGACCATGGCGCTGTCCATATTGGTGCCGCTGTCGAACTCCAGCACCACGGCGCTCACGTTCTCGGAGGAGGTGCTGGTGACATTGGTCACCCCGTTCACGGTGCCCAGGCCCGCTTCCAGCGGCGCGGTGATCTGGCTTTCCACCTGCTCGGGGCTTGCGCCGGGCATGGTGGTCACCACCACCACATAGGGCAGCTCCATGGCGGGCAGCAGGTCGGTGACCATGTTCATAAAACTGATGACGCCCAGCACGATCACCATCACCACCGCCACCACCACGGTGTAGGGTTTTTTAACGCAGTATTTCGACATAGACTCACTCTTTCTTTTCAAACGGGAGCGGGCGCCCGCTCTCTTGGCGTATAAATTACAGTATATTCTTTTTGGGCCGAAAAGGCAATCTGCGTGCCCCATCATGTAAAGTTTGCCCTGTGATTGACGGACATGCTATGATAAAAAGGAACGATGCGAGAGCAGAGGTGGACCATGCGCCGCGGTTGCGCGCAGTCTCCGCCGCGGCCGGCGGGGCGGGCATGCCGCCCCGCCGCACCATTTTTTGCAAGGGGGCAATCGAATATGCAGAATCCCGCCGGCGCGCCGAACGCCCAGTTCATCAAGATGACCCGGACGCCTATCCCGAAGCTCATCGTCACCCTGGCCGCCCCCACGGTAGCCAGCATGCTGGTGAGTTCCATCTACAACCTGGCAGACACCTTTTTCGTGGGCCAGCTGAAAAGCAACAGCGCCACCGGCGCGGTGGGCGTGGTGTTCAGCCTGATGGCCATTCTGCAGGCTTTCGGCTTCATGGTGGGCATGGGTTCGGGCAGCGTCATCAGCCGCCTGCTGGGGCAGCAGGAAAGCCGGAAAGCCAGCCACATCGCCTCCATGGGCTTTTTCACCTCGCTGGGCTGCGGCGCGCTGCTGGGCATCGGGGGCCTTGTCTTTCTGGAGCCGCTGATGCGGCTTTTAGGCGCCACCGACACCATCCTGCCCTACGCCTGCGACTACGGGCGCTACATTCTGGCCGCCGCGCCGCTGATGTGCGCCAGCTTCACCATGAACAACATGCTGCGTTACGAGGGCAAGGCCGCCTTTGCCATGATCGGCCTGACCGCCGGCGGCATTCTGAACATCCTGCTGGACCCGCTGTTCATCTTCGTGTTCGACATGGGCATCGCGGGCGCGGCGCTGGCCACGGCCCTTTCCCAGGGCGTGAGCTTCTGCCTTCTTCTGGCGATGTTTCTCTTTGGCAAAAGCCAGCTCCATCTTTCGGTGCGGCTCATCGGGCGGGACCTGCCCGGCCTTAAAAACATCCTGGCCTGCGGCCTGCCCAGCTTTGCCCGGCAGGCGCTGGCCAGCGTGGCCACCGCCCTTTTGAACTGGCAGGCGGGCCAGTGCGGCGGCGACGCCGCCGTGGCCGCCATGAGCGTGGTGGGGCGCATCTTCATGTTTGTGTTCGCGGTGATGCTGGGCATCGGCCAGGGCTTCCAGCCGGTGGCGGGCTACAACTACGGCGCGGGCAAGTTCGCCCGGCTGCGGCAGGCCTTCCGCTTCACGCTGCTTTTGGGCGAGGGGTGCATCTGCGTGGTGGCGCTGGGCACCTTTTTGGCCGCGCCCTGGCTCATCCAGGCCTTCCGCAACGACCCGCAGGTCATCGAGATCGGGGTGCTGGCCTGCCGGCTGCAGTGCTGCGCCATGCTGCTGGTGCCGGTGGGCACCTGCGCCAACATGCTGTTCCAAAGCACCGGCCAGAGCGCCGCGGCCACCTTTTTGTCCAGCCTGCGGCAGGGGCTCTATTACCTGCCGCTGATGCTGGTGCTGCCGCTGGTCATCGGGCTGCGGGGCGTGCAGATCGCCCAGCCTCTGGCGGACGCGCTCACCTTCGTCACCAGCGTGCCTTTCCTTGTGCGGTTCTTCGCCCAGCTGCCCCGGCAGGACAGGGAATGAACTTTTCCAGGTTCAGGCCGGGCAGCAGAAGAGCGTCCGATCCGCCTGTTCCAGCGCGGCGCGGGCGGGGGTAAAGTTCTTTTCATAGCTTCTGGCGCGCACCCCCACCGGCAGAGGTCCAAAGGTGTGCTCCGGGTGCAGCGCCTCCAGATGCAGCACCGTGTGCACTGCGGCGGAGGTTTCGCCCTTGGGGCTGCCTTCAGCACCAGAATGTTCATTCCTCTTCCTCCAGTTCCTTCAAAAGGCGGCCGTACCACTGCCGCTCAAATTCGGCGGCGGCGATGCCGTACTCGATGGTATAGCCCTGAAAGCGGAAGACCTCGTCCCAATCCCGCCCGGGAGGCAGCGGCCTGCTCCAGGCCAGACGGGACTGTTCCCGGATGGCGCTGAGCACCGCCTGCTTCTCCTCCATCTGACGGATGTAGTCCCGGATGGCGGCGGCACGCTGAGCGGGCCGGGCCAGCCCCAGAAAGAACAGCCGGGCCAGTTCCATGTTCTTGACCCTGCCCGCCTGCATGGGCCGGGCCACCCAGGCCTCAAAGGCTTGCCGCCCCGCCGGGGTGATGGAAAAGGTCTTTTTGCGCCGCCGGCCCTCCAGGGTCTCGACGTCGGCGATGCGGCCCTCCTTTTCCAGCTTGGCCAGGGCGGTCTGCACGCTGCCCGCGCTGGAAGAACAGATGAGGGCCAGATTTTGCTTGATGAACCGCTGCAGTTCGTAGCCGGTCATGGGCGCGAAAACCAGCAGCCCCAGAATGAGATACTCCATGGCGGCCTCCATATATGTCTAATAGAGAGATTATATCACCTGTGCTTACCACCGTCAAGAAAACGGGCGAAAGTGACAGGTTTGGCTGGTGGCCTTTTCTCTGCCGGGGTGGTATACTGGCAGGCAGAAAAGCAAAAGGAGGGCGAACGTTATGAGTTTTGCCAGCGGACTTTACAGCGCGCGAAAAAAGAGCGGCCTTTCCCAGGAGGCCGTGGCCGAAAAACTGGGGGTCAGCCGCCAGACCATCTCCAAATGGGAGACAGGGGCATCACTTAGATAAAGATACCACACCATTCCCACGCTGACTTTTGCTCAACCGATACAGCCGAAGAACTGGATAACAAGAAAAGGCGGTATGCGCCCTGTGGAGGGGTAGCATATCGCCTTTTTTGTGGGGGGTTCCAAAGGGGGCAACCGTCAAGGCTGAAATGAACGGGTTTACACCCGGCCTTGACCGCCGCCCACCGTCCCGCTGAATGGGTGGGCAAGGCGGCCAATTCCTCAAAGTGCTTGGCCTCTCTCTTTCTGATTTTGGAGCGTTTCTTCTCTCAAATTTGAAATGGGCGGGAAGCCATTTTAAGGCTTTCCCGCCTTGATTACCCTTTAGCAAAGACGGGCGGGACTGTCAACGGCGGCGCATGAAATGCGCCGTTCATCTTGACTGTTGAAAGGCTCGGATGGCCTTGTTCTCCCTACATTCAATCGGGCACTGTCATCCCAAGACTTCCATAACTTTTTCAAACTTGTTTTGGTAATATTTTTGATAATTTCCTCGTTTAGCTGTACAATCTTCTCGGACATGGTTTGCTGTCTCCTTTCAGAATGGTTAGTGTCACAACTTCATTCTACCAGAGATCTGCAAACCATGTCTCTTTTTATCTACTTTTCAATTTGCGAAACTTATTGTACCTTATCAGAAATCCCCGCTGATAAAACAGTCTGGTATGGACTTCCGGCGTAGGCCGTGGAAATGAAAAACTGCCGTTGTGGGAATGGGTGTTCCTGCAACGGCAGCTTTGGCTTTC